>NZ_JAUBQD010000006.1:0-161429 GCF_036701085.1 Microcoleus sp. Pol7_A1 | reverse complement strand
TGGGATGCTGTGCGGGAGTTAAATTTAGACTTTATTGGCAAGTTAAGAGTTGATGCTAACCTACGCTATCTTTATACAGGTGAACAAAAGAAACTGGGCGCACCTCGCAAATATGATGGTAAATTTGACTCTAATGATTTGAGTCGTCTTAAATTCGTGAAACATCTAAAACCGGGAGTTTCATTATATACATTGGTTGTCTGGAGTTGTTGTTTAAATTGTCAAATTAGTTTGGCTTGTATTTCTGAGGTTCAAGCCAATGGCAAAATCAAAAATGCTTTATTATTGAGCACTGATATTCACCTATCACCTGAGCAAATTGTTGAATATTATCAGGCTCGCTTCCAGATTGAATTTATTTTTCGTGATGCCAAGCAATTTACTGGCTTATCTGATTGTCAAGCTCGTCATTTGCCGCGGCTTGATTTTCATTTTAATGCCAGTCTTATTGCTTTAAATTTAGCCAAACATCACCTCTCTAGTTGTCATTCATCTCCCAAGTCGTTTGTGTTTTCAATCTGTTCTTATAAACGCCTAGAATTCAATAAGCATCTACTTTGTACCTTTATTCATAAGTTAGATTTAGACCCGGATTTGATTTTAAATCACCCTAACCTTCCTTCAGTCTTGTCTTATGGTACTTTAGCTGCTTAAAAACTGTCCGGAGTATTGAAATATGAATTTAAAAGATTACAATTACTATCTAGTGCTTGACCTTGAAGCGACCTGCTGTGACAAACAAAGAACTATCAAACAGAGTGAGATGGAGATTATTGAGATTGGAGCCGTTATGCTTGAAGCAGAAACGCTAACTATTATTGATGAGTTTCAAAGCTTTATTAAGCCAGTTCGCCATCCTATGCTGACTGAATTCTGCAAATTGCTAACATCAATTTCTCAGGCACAAGTCGAGGAAGCTCCCACTTACCCGGAGGCGATCGCACTTTTGAAAAAATGGCTGTCTGGTTACTCAAACGGCGTGTTTGCTTCTTGGGGTGATTTCGATCGCAAACAATTTGAACAAGACAGCAATTTTCACAAAGTACCTTTTCCCATTGCTTATCCTCATGTCAATCTCAAACAATTGTTTACAGAAAAGCAAGGTTTGCGAAAAAGGTATGGCATGGCGAAAGCTCTGCAACTCGCGGGTTTACCGCTAGAAGGAACTCATCACCGAGGCATAGATGATGCTAGAAATATCGCCAAACTGTTGCCTTACATTCTGGAGCGAAAACAGTTGTCCTGATTTGCTATCCTACTAGAGTAAGAAAAATTATGGGGAGGTCGCCTAAGTGGAATGGCACCGTAAAAACTTTGGAAAAGCGGCTCCCAAAAGGACGATCGGGTTTGTTAAGTAGGGTAAAAAGTTGCTTCGCGACGTTCCCTGAAAACGCAAACTGGCAGCGGGTTGCGGAGGCACTGAAAGGAATTAACAGTCCGAGATGGGGGCAGTTCTCATCTGCTTGCGGGCAGTAAGGAAGCGCGTTTCCTGAAAGTTGCTGTCGATCGATGCGGGTTCGAGTCCCGTCCTCTCCATTTATTGTCTTTCATTTTAACAAAATCGAGGTTAAACATGAGAAAACTAAAATATTACGTTGCTTCCACCGTTGACGGGTTTATTGCTCGCGAAGATGGCTCATTTGATTGTTTTCCTATGGAAGGAGAGCATTTGGCTGATTTGTTCGATTCCTTTCCTGAAACTTTTCCGGCTCACTTTCAGGAAGCACGAGGCATTCGTGCAGAGAACAAGCAGTTTGATGCTGTTTTGATGGGACGCAAAACCTATGAAGTAGGACTAAATGTTGGTGTGACAAATCCTTATCCCACCCTGAAGCAGTATGTCTTTTCGCGCACTATTAAAGCCAGTCCCAATGAGAATATAGAACTTGTTTCGGACAATCCTGTCGCAGTAGTTAAGGAATTGAAAAAAGAAACGGGTAAAGACATCTGGCTCGGCGGTGGTGGCGCTTTAGCGGCAACTCTTTTTTCTGAGATTGACGAGATGATTGTAAAGTTGAATCCGCTAGTGATCGGATCGGGAATTCCTCTTTTTTCCGGTGCAATCGAGCCGACAAATTTGGAACTTGCCGATCGCAAAATCTATAGCAACGGTTTCATGTTGCTTCATTATCGAGTGAAGCATTAGCAATCAGGACTTTATTCGTTGCAATTGCGGCGAGCAAGAAACGAGTGAAGTCCTTACTACAAAATGATTTTCTAGCACTTACACAAAAGCTGAAATTTTATGGGTGGTTAGCAAAGCGGTTATGCACCCGGCTTTTAACCGGTACCAGATAGGTTCAACTCCTATACCACCCACTCAATCGATTTTAGATTTTAGATTTTAGATTTTAGATTGAGGGATATCTGTGACATTTTAGATTTTAGATTGAAGGGTAGATTGTTGCATGGCATCTGCTGCGTTTATCTGCGTTCATTTGCGTTATCTGCAATTATCTGCGGTTAAAAATCAAAAACTTGGAAAGTGCGGCTGTGCGGACAGCAACTGGTTTGGAATACCAGCCTAGAGCGAAAGCTGTAGAGGTTCGACTCCTCCACTTTCCTTTTTAATCATTAGTCATCAGTCATTAGTCATTAATAATAAACTAAGGACTAAAAACTAATGATTGAAAACAAACAACAACTTTATAAGGAGAATCAAATGTAATGTCACGCACCAAATTTGAACGGAACAAACCCCACGTCAATGTCGGTACTATCGGTCACGTTGACCACGGCAAAACAACCCTAACAGCGGCGATTACAATGACGCTGGCTGCACAGGGTCGGGCCAAGGCTAAAAAGTACGATGAAATCGATGCTGCACCGGAAGAAAAACAGCGGGGAATCACGATTAATACGGCTCACGTTGAGTATGAAACTGGCGATCGCCATTACGCTCACGTTGATTGTCCGGGTCACGCTGATTACGTGAAAAACATGATCGTGGGTGCCGCTCAAATGGATGGTGCAATCCTCGTCGTGTCGGCGGCAGATGGTTCGATGCCTCAAACTCGCGAACATATCTTGTTAGCGCGGCAAGTGGGAGTGCCGAAGTTGGTTGTCTTTTTGAATAAGAAAGATATGGTGGACGATGCGGAAATTTTGGAGTTAGTCGAGTTAGAAATTCGCGAACTTCTCAGTTCTTACGGTTTCCCGGGCGATGATATTCCAATTGTCGCAGGTTCGGCACTGAAAGCGCTGGAAAAGATGACTGCTAATCCGAAAATACACCGCGGCGAGGATGAGTGGGTTGATGGCATTTACAATTTGATGGATGCGGTAGATGACTGGATTTCTACGCCCGATCGCGATATTGACAAACCTTTTCTGATGGCTGTGGAAGATGTGTTCTCGATCAAAGGTCGGGGAACTGTCGCCACGGGCAAAATCGAGCGGGGTAAAATCAAAGTCGGCGATACTGTGGAATTGGTGGGAATCCAAAACACTCGCACGATAACTGTTATCGGTGTTGAAATGTTCCAGCAAATTCTGGATGAAGGAATGGCTGGAGATAATGTCGGTTTGTTGCTTCGCGGCATCCAAAAAGACGAAATTGAGCGGGGGATGGTGCTTGCTAAACCCGGTTCAATTCAACCTCACACTGAATTCGATTCTGAGGTTTACGTGCTGTCGGAAAAAGAAGGCGGCCGCCGCACTCCTTTCTTTGCGGGATATCGCCCTCAATTCTTCGTGCGGACAACGGATGTTACAGGTACGATCGCATCTTTTACGGCTGATGACGGCAGCGCGATCAACATGGTAATTCCGGGCGATCGGGTTAATATGACTGTGAAGTTGTTGCAGCCGATCGCGATCGAACAAAATATGCGTTTTGCCATCCGCGAAGGCAATCGCACTGTCGGCGCCGGTGTCGTCTCCCGAATTCTGAAGTAGACGCTTTCGGAACCAATTAGAATCAGTAGGGTGGACAAAAGTCCACCTTACTCATTATTTTTTATGTACAATTACTCATATTATTGTTCTGCTATGTACCAAAAATAAAGCTGTCATGATATTTCTTTTTCCTAGCGATTACTTCAATCCAAAACAGGTTGATGAGATGTACATCGAGCAAGCTGCATCGCTTAATAAAGCAGGATTCAACACTGCGGCTATTTGCTTAGAATCCTTGGGGGACAATTCACCTAAAATCAGCCCGCCGCTTCCCCTAAACTCAGAAGTAGTTTACAGAGGTTGGATGCTTTCACCCTCGGACTACGAACTGTTGGTTAATGCTGTAGAGAGCGCAGGAGCTTTTCCGTTTACCTCCCAAGCTGAGTATTTATTAACGCACTATCTGCCAAATTGGTATCCTGCGATCGCCGATTTAACCCCAGCAACTAAGTTTTACACCGTTGATGATGATTTGGAAAACGAATTGAGAACATTAGGCTGGAAAAGGTTTTTTATCAAAGATTACGTTAAGTCTCTCAAAACCTCAGGCGGTTCAATTATTGAACACCCATCAGAAATTAGAGCGATCGTTGCCGAAATGCAAAAGTTCCGAGGAACCATAGAAGGTGGGATTTGTGTGCGACTTGTCGAGGATTTTGTTGTAGAATCAGAGAAGCGTTACTTCGCTGTACGCGGCAAACTATTTGCTGCTTGTGAGGGCGAAGAAATCCCTGATATTGTGAGGGAATGTGCTGCCAGAATTTACAGCAAATTTTTCAGTGTGGATGCAGTAGAGCGCCAAGATGGAGTCAAGCGAATTGTCGAGATGGGAGATGGGCAAGTATCAGACTTGGTTGGATGGTCTGCCGAACGTTTTGCACAACTCTGGGGCAGATAAGGTAGGATCGGAAAGACTCATTATTTTATAATGTTGAGCATAGGCGATCGGTAGAATAAATTGTATACTGAAAAAATATGATTTAACTAACAGGGGTTAAATGCCTACCAACGCACAATTGAGGGGTTTGTATCGAATTGGCTACCAGTTGACGTATTTAATGTTTCAGCCCATTCACCTCATTTGCATTGACGATCGCACTCAAAATTTATTCATCTTGGCAGGAAATAACGAGGAAATCGACTTGGAAATTACGCCGAATGGGGAGGTGCTGTAATGAGTCAAATTAACTACAGTGCAATGTCTTACCGAGAGTTAAGGCGGTACTTTCTTGACCACCGAGACGATCGAGCTGCTTTTCAAGCTTATCTAGCAAAACGTCGGGAACGATCGCCGAGAGTCATTACAACAGTTGACGATCCAGACTTCGATGTCAAAATTCAGACAGCAATTCGCCAGCAAATTGCACAGCATCAGAAGTAGCGCAGTACAGCGCCATAACACCGCATTGCAGCGAATAAACGAAAGCCGCTACTTAAGTTGCTTGAGGTTGTAATGGCGCGATCGCACTTGCGTTAAATATTGACCCTGGGCGACCGCCACAAATTTATACAAAAATAGTTGAATTTTCAGAACAGTTGTGTTATAGTTGCCTAGATGCGGGAGTATAGCTCAGTTGGTTAGAGCAGGTGACTCTTAATCTCAAGGTCGAAGGTTCAAGTCCTTCTACTCCCATCCCAAATAACATACGGCTCACAAGGCTTTGAGACTTTAAACTGTCTCTAGTATGTCGTTTTTCGCCCATTCGGCGCTCAGGATCGCAGTCAACGGCTGTAGCGGTTGGATTACAGTGAGTGTTTGCGTTGTGGGATTTTTAATGTCGATCGACCGATCGGCTCATCCGATCGATAAAAGTGCGATCGCCCAAGCTATTTTTAAACTGAATAACAACAGGAAATGGTGATTAGCTATGATGGCAAATCTCTCGGGGCGCTGCTATGCGGGCGATCGCGATTTAGAGGCGATCGCACATTTAATCAATACTTGCGAACAAGTCGATCGGCTCGATGAAGGTACTTCCCTCTCGGAATTGCAACAAGAATTTAACGCACCGTCCCTAGATGTAGCACGCGATATCCGCCTTTGGGAAGATGCGGAGGGAAAATTAATCGGTTTTGCTCAGTTGTCTGTTTCTGAACCGGGCGAAGTAATTGACGGTTGGCTGTGGTTTCGCGTTCACCCCGACGCGCGCGGAGGCGATGTGGAAGCAGCGGCGATCGCCTGGGGTGAAGTGCGGATGCGCGAGGTGTCTGCAATGCGGGGCGGGCGCGTGAAGCTGCGAACCTACGCTCGCGCTGAGGATTGCGATCGCATTTCATTGCTGACAAGTAATGGTTTCAAGGCAGATCGCTATTTTTACCGAATGGCGCGATCGCTCTCTGAACCGATCCCAGAACCGCACTTTCCCGAAGGTTTCGCGCTGCGTCAGTTCCCCGGCGAACAGGAGGCGGCAGCTTGGGTAGAAATGTTCAACCAGTCGTTTATCGATCACTGGAATCATCACGATTTAACGATGGATAAATATAAGCACCAGTTAGCTAAACTCGATTACAGAAATGATTTAGACTTGATTGCTGTTGCTGATGACGGCACATTTGTCAGTTTTTGTTACTGCGAGATTAGTGTGGAAGAGTGCGATCGTACCGGGCGCAATGAAGGCTGGATTGCTTGTCTCGGCACTAGGCGCGGCTTCCGCAAAATGGGATTGGGACGAGCGATGTTGCTCGCTGGTTTGCATCGACTGAAAGCTGCCGGTGTGGCTACTGCTATTCTCGGCGTCGATGCTGAAAATTCCTCAGGTGCATTGCGTCTTTACGAGTCTGCTGGTTTCCACAATATTCGCAACAGCATTTCCTATGTTAAGGATGTTTAACCGATGTTACAGTTCGCGATCGCGCTTTGACCCAAGAAACCCGGTTTTTTACCGGATCTGCGGGTAGCAACGAAACATTTTCCTGAAAAAACCTGGTTTCGCGCCACTCGTGTAAGTTTTATCTAAAAAACTTTTGCTACCCCCTTGACACCTGTGTAGTATATTTGTAGTATGCAAATATGGAAAGCGCAGGACAAGCAAAAACCTGTATTTTTCGTGCAAATTCTGAACCTTGACAACTAAATATTGCTCAAAATTTCAAGGAACATCAATTTGAAAGTCTTGCAATACAGACTCGATTGTCATGTTGTTACTTTATACGAAACTGTTCGGTTACAAACTGACTCGCCCCGAGTCAGATGTTGTACGAAATCAGTCTAATTTCAACGAATTTCATGCGGATTCAGAACAGACAAGCTCTGCCAGATTTCAATCAACCAAAAAGGCTGAGGAACTCCGCAAAATCAAACAAGCTTATCATTTAGAACGGCGCTTATTTTAGTAAAGATTATCATATTTCGTGAATCTTTACCGATACTGGCAATTTGCTAAGTCTCACAAAAAGCCAAAGTCGAGAGCAGATAAGCTACCAATCCCAAATCCAAAATTGCTCTAGGAGGTATCGGTAATGGTTCACATTCGTTTTGAAGGACGTTCATATGACTTGGCAGAAAACCAAGTGGGTATCGCGGCAGGAATGAGCGATCGAGCTATTAAAGAACGTCTGGCCAACCATTTTGATGTCAAGGGCGATCGCTTCGAGTCTTACGTGCTCGATCGCCGTCCCAGCGGCGATTTAATTGTCCGCCCAGAAGCCGTTTACGGCTAGAAATTCACTTTGATTCCGCGCCCCAATTCGAGAAGCCTACACACATTAGGATTCTAGTTCTGAAAAGATTGCGGGTTCGAGTCCCGGTGAAGGCTTCGGCCTTTATGGTGGAATGGTAGACACACTAGAAACTGTCCAAAGCTTTTCATACTTGCGCGGAAGAAAAATTTCATCAGCTATTAGGGGGCGCACCCCAACTAAAGAAGCTTACAAACTGGCAACGTTCGACTAAACATCGAATAGTAGGTTCGATTCCTACCTCGCCGCGAGGCACAAAAAAACAAAGCTTCTCTGACTTGTGCGCTGCCTCTTATACCTGAATTTTTTAGAGTTGAAAAACAGCTACACCGCACCCCAACAGTTGAAGCTTACACACTTTTTGGTCTTCTAAACCAAAGGTAATAGGTTCGACTCCTATCATCCCCGCCTCGGGGATGTAGCTCAACGGATAGAGCACATAATGTCAATAGCTTTAGCGACTTGTGCGGGGTATCTGTCAGGTAGTGAAAAAACACTTCGCGTCCTAACTGAGGAAGCTTACATACTAGCTCATGGTAGAGCAATTCCCTCTTAAGGAAAGGTCGCGGGTTCAACTCCTGCGTATGAACAACGGCTTTCTTGACTTGCGCGAAGTGATTTTCACTATTATAAATAGTCACCATGATTTAGCAATTAGTCTCGATGTTTAAAAATCCTGTTCCGCGCCCTCACAAATGAAGCGCATACACACAATTTAACCGATTGGTCGCAGGTTCAAATCCTGCCAGTCCCTTTTAAGGGACTGTAGCTCAGGGGTAGAGCGTTCGGCCTGTCAAAACGCTTTGCTAACTTGCGCGGAACCTCTCATATCAAATCCGGTTTCAATATCTCCTTTATTATTCTATTAAAAAGGGATTTTGTTTGACTATTGATCGGTTTCAACAGAGTATGCAATGAATTTTTAACGCTGATTTAGTATCTTAGGCAAAGTTGACTTATGAGCGAACATCGCTTAGCTGAAAATGTCATTGAGCGGCCTCGTGGAGGGTTGAGAATCAGCTCAAGAAAGGTAAAAGGGCAAAAAAAATCTCTGGTAAAACTAACTGAAGAAGCTACTACAGATGGACTGCTTAGCCCCTACTTAATTAAGCCTAGAAACAAGACAAAATGGTTTTCCGATTGTCTGGGTCCGCTGTACCAATGGCTGCAATCTCATGTAGGTCAGTATTGGGATGATGTTTACAGCAAACTGTGTCAAATTCTCGATATCACTACTTTATCCGGCCAACATATTGTCTCTCACGTATGGGGCTATGTGGAACGGAATGCTGTGTTAATTGATGGGGTTCCTTATCGAAAAAAACGTGGATTTCATGGTACAGATCTTCCTCTTGGTTATTGGTACAAGCAACTTTATATCCATTCTGAGACTGGAATTCTTTGTTTAGCTAAGAGAATTCCGAAAGTAGCTAAAAAAAAGCCAGATGATTTTGTATTCGTAGATGCTTATCATCATTATCGCAAAATAGATGATTTGTGGTATGCGTTCGAGCTAGCAGATATTGAACCCTTGGCAATAAACACAAATAAATCTTCTGCGAACCGGGAGAAGTACGTTGCGAGCAAACGTCAGTGCAACAAAAAACAAATTAAGTTAATTATGGAACAACTAGCTAAAACTAAGGACTGAAGTCCTGACTGCAAACGAAAGATGTGAAAGTGGTGAGGAAGGAGAATTAAATTATGAAAACTACAACTATAATTTACCGATCGCCCAAGGAGATAGACAGTCTGATTCATGCTTTCCAAGAATGCAGCTTGCCGCGAAGTCAATGGACTCACGAAGCGCATTTAACGGTTGCTCTGTGGTATCTGTTTTATGACTCCGAGCAAGAAGCAATCAATGCGATTCGCAATGGCATTAAACGTTACAACTCGGTTCAAGGAATTGAAACCACACAAAACAGCGGGTATCACGAAACGGTAACGCTATTTTGGGTGCGAAATGTTGGCCGATATCTCGCCGATGAAAGTCACAATCGCTCGATCGTACATCTGGCTAACGGTTTGATTGCAAAATATGCCGATTCCCTACGGGATAGCTCCGCTTCACGCACTTTACCATTTCGCTATTACACCCGCGATCGCCTGATGTCCTGGGAAGCCAGAAATAGCTGGGTTGAACCCGATTTGAAGCCCCTCGAATCCGAAACAGCCAGGGATTTCAATCCATCGCGGAATGAGGCGATAAGCACAAAATATTAGTTAACAATCAAAATGGGAGATTGTACAATGAATATGAATGCAGCCGAGCGCGATTTACGTTTGGAAATGCTCAACAGTCTGCTCACCACTCCTCACCGTCTATTAGAAAAAGTAGCAGAAATTCACAAGTTAATTATCGAATTAGACCCAATATTTTACGGTCATTTAGCAGTGTGGTATCAACGTCACGGCGACGTGCGCGATCACAAGGAAGTTTTTGCCGGAAATTTGCTGACTTCGGCGCTGACGGAACACCGAGATGCTGGTTTTATGATGCTGCAAGAGTTCCCTCCCTACGAGGTTTCGCGGATTGTGGACTTTATGAAGCAGCACCAGAATAAGATGCCCCGCAGCGCGCGCACTGCTGTCACTCGCTATCTGAAATCGCGGGAAAAGAATCCGCACTTTTTCGATCGCGCCGCCATCCGCAACCGCAAGGCGATGAAGCATTTGTACGCAACGCTGCACGTCAAGCCGAGCGATCGCGCTAACGCTATTCTCTTCAAAGACAATCCGCCGGAAGACTCTCTGGCATTCGTTTTGAAGCAGTTGGCGAAGGCGGCGACACCTGCGGAACAGGCGAATTTGATTGTGGAGTACAAGATTCCGTATACGATCGCAGTTGGTGCGATCAAACAGGTAACGCCAACAGTTTTGGCCGCGCTGATTAACTCGATGTCGCCGCAGGAAGTCATCAACAATTTGAAATCGATTCAGTCGCGCGGCGCGATGGATCACGCGGAAGTCAAGCAATTGATTGATTCCAAGTTGGATGAAGCGGCAAAGTGCGATCGGGTTTCTGCTTACAAAGCGAGTGTTGCGGGTGCGGGCGCAAACTTCGACGCAGCAACGGCGGCGAAGCTGGAAGCGGTGACAAACGAACAGGTGAAGAAGCGGGGCAAGATTGCGAAAGCAACCGGTTTGTTGATTGACAAGTCTGGTTCGATGGAAAGTGCGATCGAAATCGGTAAGCGTCTAGCTGCCTTGATTTCCGGCATTTCCGACGCTGCACTGTTTGTCTACGCCTTTGACACGATGCCGTATCCAGTGCAAGCAAACGGCAGCGAATTGACAGACTGGGAACGCGCTTTCAAGCACATCCACGCTGGCGGCGGCACAAGTTGCGGTTGCGCGGTGGAAGCAATGCGAATTAAAAAGCAGGTTGTCGAGCAATTCATTATGGTAACAGATGAAGGCGAAAACTCTTCACCTTACTTCGTGGATGCTTACCCGAATTACTGCCGCAGTTTGGGGGTAATTCCTGATGTTCTGATTGTGCGAGTTGGTGATTGGTGCGAAGATGTTGAGAAGCACTTAAAGGACAAACAAGTATCGGTGGAAACCTTTACCTTTTCGGGTGATTACTACTCCTTGCCGAATTTAGTGCCGATGTTGAGCCGTCCTTCGCGGCTGGAATTGTTGATGGAAATTCTGGACACGTCCCTGCCTGTGAGGGATGATAAGTAAATTGTAGGGTGCGCAGTGCGCACCTTACTTATTATATGCTAAAATTGGCACGGAGCTGAAGGACAAGACACTATGAAACTAGCTGAAGCTTTAATTTTAAGAGCTGACTGTCAAAAAAGAATGGAACAACTGCGATCCAGATTGACAAGAAGTGCTAAAGTACAGGAAGGAGAAGAACCTCCGGAAAATCCCCAAGCACTGATGAGCGAAATAGATGCTGGGGTGCAAGAACTGGAAGACTTAATTAAAAAAATTAACAAGACTAATTCGCTGACAACTCTGGAAGAGGGAGTGACTTTATCGGATGCTTTAGCCAAGAGAGATGTTCTCGCCCTCAAGCGCGGCATCTACAATTATGTAGTTGACGCAAGCGCTTTGAGGCAAGACCGCTATACTCGATCGGAAGTCAAATTTTTCAGTACGATCGACGTTGGTGAACTGCAAACGCAAATGGATCGAATGTCTAGACAGTATCGGGAGTTAGATACTAAAATACAGCAAGCAAACTGGAATACTGAACTTATTGATTGAGCAAGTTGGTAGCCAATGCAATAGAAGCGAGCACAATCCCCCAACAGGATTAAGTTGGATCGGCTTTTTGCTGATGGCATGAGGGGCCATATGCTAAAACCTCACAAATTAAGCCCAATATTGTCACAAGCGTACAGGGCATTGTTAAAGTTACTACCGCGTGCTGGTCTATTGATATTGGTGAGGGTGGGTTAGGGGTTTCTTGCTCAATTGCAAAAAATATTGGGAATTCCAGTATGATGTCAACTGAGATTACATACACTGAAGCTGAAGCAAATTTAAAAAATCTGTGCGATCGCGCTGTTGAAACTGGGGAACTAATAGTTATTACTAGACCGAACGGCAAAAATGCGGTTTTGATTTCTGAGGCAGAATTAGAAAGTTTGCTATAAACGCTTTATTTGCTGAGTTAGCCTGCCACTGCAACTCGCTTGTTAACGGCACTGAAGCGAACTAAATCAAGAGTCATTCAACCTCAGACACTCGATGAAATTTGCAAAAAATTTGGGATTAATGAAGAGGATGATAGTGAAAATGAGGTAGCGATCGCCAGTTAAACCATTGATGACAGAATCACAATCTTCTACTATACTCTAAACTTGGGAGGAGCAGTTGGTGACTTCAATATTAATCAAAGATTTAGCAACCGAATTAGAGCTTTTCACCGAAGACCCCGTGGAAAGATTTATTACCAGCGGGGTAAGTTGGCAACAGTATGAACAACTACTGACTCAACTCGGAGATAGTCCTTGGTATCGGGTTACTTATTTAGATGAAGTGCTGGAAATTATGTCCCCAAGTCGCCGTCACGATCGAGATAAAACCAATATTGGGATGCTGCTAGAAGCGTATTTTCAAGAAACACGGACTCGGTTTTGGGGATTGGGTTCAACTACCTTCCGCATTCAAGCAAAAAAGGGCGGTACAGAACCGGATGAGTGCTATTGTATCGGTACAGAAAAAGAATTTCCTGATTTAGCGATCGAGGTTGTATTCAGCAGTGGCGGCCTGGACAAGTTAGCAGTTTACAAAAAGCTCGGAATCAGAGAGGTTTGGTTCTGGAAAAATCGTCGCTTTGAGGTTTATCATCTTCGGGGAGAGGAATATGAAAAAATGCAGCAAAGCGAGTTGTTGCCGAATTTGGATTTATCACTGATTGCAGAGTATGTACAACGCCCCGACCCCCTTGAGGCGGTGTTGGAGTTTCGGGAAAGAGTTAGAGAAAATTTAGGGGGAAGTTGACATTTAATATCAATCTTTACTCCCAAACATCTCCCTCAATATCCTCAAGCGACAACTTTTTAGCTATTTTCAATTATTCTCTAGTTTGAGCGATAATTTCTAGTAATTCTGGATTAGCTATGGATGAGACTAACTGAGAATCCGCAGCAGCTAAAGCAGCGCGTAACTTTTCCGAAGTGAGTGCGGGATATTTCTCTAACACCTGCTGTTCCGTCCATCCCGCAGCAAAGAGCCCCAGCAAGAATTCTACAGACAATCGAGTTTCTGGCGCTGCTGGTTGACTTGTTGAAGCTTTTGGGTTTGGATGAATGAGCTTTCGCCAGTCCATTGTTTTACTTAAACGATTTGGGAAGATTCCGCCGATTATACTGCATTTGGGCACAGTAAAAACACTGACCTCGTTGACTGACTTTGTAACATAATACCGCAGGTCATACCATTTTAGATTTTAGATTTTAGATTTTAGATTGGGAATCACTGAGGAATTAAGGGTTTGAAGCTTGGCTAGAGTCGCATTTTTTTTGAACTGGTGTCATTTCGCGGTTTTGCGATTAAATTGTTATTACGATCGCAGTACAGCACTTTCTTATAGAGTAGAGTGATGGGGTAGCGACGGGGCGATCGCCCTTTTTCCTTTTGTCCGTTTCAATACCAAACCGCGTTAGCGAAGCCCTCGAAGAGGATCGTACTAAATCTCAACCCACTGTGTAACCGACGGTGTAGCCCACAATACAACTACTTTAACTTCTTAAAACTATGGGAAAAAAGTCGAAAGCCAAAAAATCCCAGGTCAAAAAACCCAGTTTGCTCTGCCAGCGACTGCAAGAAGCTCTCGATCGAGGCAGCAAAGTTTGGATTAAAACAAATAATAGCAGTTTCGGCGGCATCCCGATTAATTTATTCGGGGAGTTTGCGGAACTTTTGGTGATAGTTCCCCCTCACGAACAGGCGGAAAATATCGATGCTTACGGACAAGTTACGTGGCTGATTCGAGTCTCTGATATTATTGCACTCGCTTACCCTACTGAATACTGGTCTAAAGATAGATTAGAAAGTTTGCTGCCACCCGATGCAGTTACTTCCGAAGTAGGAGATTCACTGTAAGGCGCGCAATGCGCACGCAACTTTTAGCGGATTTGTATTTGGTAAGGTGCGCAATGCGCACCCTACATTTCCTATTTTCTAAGCTGTTTTACGAACGAAAATATACACCGCTCTGACCAATTTTTATCACTTTAATTACTTGTTGCAAGCTGAAAGCTGGACTTTACAGTTGCCGCCATCTAGTTCGCTGCAACCGGCGAGAGCTTGAGCTTCTGCTGCTGCTTTATCGTCGCCCCAGCCCGCACCTGCTCCTCCTTTGCCTACAGCGATCGCTCCACAATTATTACTATTAGATGTCAGCGGTTCGCAGTCGTTAGCACCTTCGCTTTGTTCATTGCAGACGGCTACTGCTGCGTTTAGTGCTTCTTTCTCCGTAGCATGATCCCAACTAATACCAGTGGCGTCAGAAGTCGGAGAATAAGCAGTAGCTCCATAGGTGTTCTGAGCTTTAGCTACCTGGACTGAGCCAAAAATAGGAAGTGTCAAAGCTGTGACTACAACCCACTTAGAAAAAAGCTTTTGCAGCATATTTACTTAAGATATTTACAAGGTTAATTTGCGAGGTTCGCTCAATATTAGATTAGGATATTGATTCGCGTCAACAGTATTTATAAATCTTTATATTTATTTAATTTAAAAGTGTGTTAGGTAAAAAAAGTAAGATTACGGAGGTCAATTCAGTGGCAAATATCCGCAAAATCCTCAGCCAACTCGCGGCTAAAGAAGGGCAGCTACTCGATACCCAATTCTTGGCTCCCTGCGTGCGCGGGGGAAGCGTGCGGATAAGGGTTAGCTCAATGATTTATACTTTTCAACCGCAGCCGCGCAACTTTGAAGGATGGGCTATTTTTGGGCCGATTAATGAGAAAATTGCTGCGGTAATTGAGGAGCCGACTTTGCCGCAAGTGGCAGAGTATTTGCAACTGCTCGTACCCGTTCGCTTGCAGTTGGCTTGCCTGCTGCAAGGGCAAACTTGGCTGGCTTATCCTGTTAACGAATCTGATGCTAAACAGCGCACTGGTGTTGCGAAACCCGTACCTGTTCATTTAGTAACTGAAGGTTCGCAGTTTGAGCCGATTGTTGCGCGGTGGGACGGTCATTGTTTGTGGTTTGAAGAGATTGACAGGCGCGCCGATCCGCTGCCGCCTGAGGAATTGAAAGCAGCTTTGAAAAAGTTGATTTTGCCTCAAGATGTTCGCTTTAAAGGGATGACGCCAGAAATGCGAACTGTTTACGGATTGGTGTCCCAAAATATTAAAGATTTCGATCCGAAAGTGCGGGAAGAAAAGCGCTTGCAGCGGGCGTTGAAAATGGGCGGCGGTGAATTACGGGATTTTTGCGATCGCGAAAATTATTGGCTGGTTGAATGGACTAGCGGTACTGGAGAACACCACACTTCTGCGATCGCCAAAAATGACTTGACAGTTATGAGTGCGGGCATTTGTCTCAGCGGATTGGACAAAGACTTCGACTTGCATTCATTGGTTGGAGTCGTCGAAAATCGATAATTCTTGATTACCATGAGTATATTTTTTCACGAACAACTTTACAGAAGTGCCGCAGTGATGTCGCTGGTAAAAAATTTCCCGGTAACGGTGTGCGGCGCGGGCGCTTTGGGTGCGAATATTACAGAAAGTCTGGCGCGATCGGGCTTTTGTCAGTTAAAAGTCATCGATCGCGATCGCATCGAGGAACGCAACCTTTCCACTCAACCCTATTATCGATCGGACATCGGCGCATTCAAAGCCAAAATTCTTGCCAACAACCTCTACCGTGCTTTGGGAGTCAGCATTGACCCTCACTCAAAAGAATTGACGCCAGCAAATGCCGATCGGCTGCTGGCCAACAGCGCCACAGTCATCGATACTTTTGATAACAGTATCGGCCGACAAGCAGTCAAGGATTACTGTGCCAGTGTCTCGATTCCCTGCGTGCACGTCGGATTAGCTGCCGATTACTCCGAAATAATTTGGAACCAACACTATCGGGTTCCTTCAGCGGCGAATGATGACGTTTGCGATTACCCGCTGGCTAGAAACTTGGTAATGCTGACAGTTGCAGTTGCCTGCGAAGTAATTGTTACCTTTGTCGCTACCAAAGAGCAACAAAATTTAACTTGCACGATCGGAGATTTTGCCGTTAAGCCACTTATATTGTAGAATGTCGGTTGACTGTTGCCAGAAACCCGGTCGAGATTGGATATGTCCATCCCAGAAACCCGGTTTCTCACTCTCAAACAATCGTCAAACTTGCAAAAAACGCTTGAAAATTTAACAGGGAAAGTATGGCAGGATCGCAGACTTTTTATTTTGTACTAGCAATTCTCGGTCTATTAGTTTTGACTGGCGCAAATGGAGCCAACTATGCAGCGGGCGACGCAGTTTGCCACACTAATGATTGCCATAGACCAGAGGTGAGACACCATAAAAGGATTTTAAAATGCGGCTCGAAAGGGCACGATGTGAAGAAACTGCAAAAGTTGTTGAACGCGCGGGGCTTGTCCCCACACCCGATCGTAATTGATGGCGTTTTCGGTCCGACAACCGAAAATGCAGTGAAAAGATTTCAGCGGCAAGCTCATATTCCTGTAGACGGAGTTGTGGGAGGCAAAACTTGGGACAGACTGTTTGCTAGTTCGTAACTTGAAGCACCGGACAACAAAGGTTCCTAAGTCAGTCGATTTTAGATTTTAGATTTTAGATTTTAGATTTACTCGATAACAGATGAATCTGGAAGCTTAAACTCTGTAATCTAATTTTTTTTCTCGACCCTCGATCGCCTCGGAAAGCAAGTACCTGTGTTTGGGTGGAGTCATCTTTGGTAATAATTAATCCCTGGATTTGTAGTTGCACATAAAGTAGATTTTGTGCAACTACAGATACCTAAATTGCCATCAAGAATCAATGGCTAACTAGATTGGTAATGAATGAAGTTTTAGATTTTTGGTTCGGTCGATCGCACTCTCCTGAGTTTGGCAAAGTCCAAAAGAAGTGGTTTGAAAAAAATGCAGATTTTGATGCAGAAGTGCGATCGCGCTTTCTGCGGCACTACGAACTAGCCGCCTCCGATAAACTCGACTCATGGCAAGATTCCCCCGAAAACTGCCTAGCATTAATTCTACTGCTCGATCAATTTCCGCGCAATATGTTTCGCGCGACACCTCAAGCATTCGCCACAGACAGCAAAGCTTTAGCCACCGCCGAATACGCTGTTAATCATAACTTCGATCGCGAATTGCTGACTGTACAAAAATTGTTTATTTATCTCCCTTTTCAACACAGCGAAAACTTAGAAAACCAGCAAAAATCTGTGGAACTATTTAGCCAACTCAGCGGCGAACCTGACAGCGATTCACTCATTGAATACGCGTTGCAGCATTTGAAAATAATCGAGCGTTTTGGGAGATTTCCCCACCGCAATCAAATTCTCGGACGAGAAACAACCTCCGAAGAAGCAGAGTTTCTGAGACAACCCGGTTCGGGATTTTAAAGCGCGATCGCCAAACCTCGATCGTTCTGATATATTAGAGGCTTCTAGAGGCAGTTTTAGGCCGCAATCAGAACCAACAGCAGACAATCTCTCTACCAAACCCGCCCCAACCGAGGGACTATCAAAATGGAATAGTGAAATTATCAAAGAAGATAAATTCTTGATTCAACAAAAAGTATACGAGGGTGAAGAATTTATCGATCGCCCTTTTCTCACCCCCGATACTGCACCCGATAAATCCGGTTATTCGCTTCCTCAGTAAACAGCAAACTCCCGTCAGGTAAAACCAGCAAACCAACAGGCCGTCCCCAAGTTTTCGGGCCCGACGGATCTGTCAGAAAACCAGTTAGAAAATCCTCATAATAACCTTGAGGGCGTCCGTTCGCCGCATTAAAAGGTACAAACACAATTTTATAACCAGTTCCAGAGTTCCGGTTCCAACTGCCGCGAAACGCCACAAACGCCCCGTTCAGGAATCTTTTGGGAAACGTTTTGCCGTCGTAAAACTGAAGCCCCAAAGCCGCCGAATGCGCCTGAAACAGCACGTCCGGCATTAATGTTTTAGCCGCTAAATCAGGTCGCTCGCTCGTACCGTTTCGGACGTGGCGCGGGTCGAGCAAATTCGGCTTAAAATAAGCGTAAGGCCAGCCGTAAAATTCGCCTTGACGAATTCTTGTCAAGTAATCCGGCACCAAATCATCTCCCAAACCGTCGCGTTCGTTGATTGTCGCGTAGAGTTGATTGGTTTTTGGGTGAAAATCCAATCCCACCGGATTTCGCAAACCGGAAGCAAAAATTTGCGGGTTCTTGCCGTCCAAATTCATCACTTGAACAGACGCCCTCGGCAGCGGTTCGACATTTGCATTAGACTGCGATCCAACTGATACGAAAAGCTTGCTATTATCTGGGGAAACGACAACATTCCGCGTCCAGTGTTGGTTATAGCCGCCGCCCGGTAAATCGGCAATTTTTTGACCGCTACCTGTCAATTGTTCCTGCCCTTTTGTGTAGGGAAATCGGCGGACTTCATCGGTATTTCCGAGGAAAAAATAGCGATCGGCAAAAGCCATCCCAAAGGGAATATTTAACCCGTTTTGGGTACTTGCAAAAGTTTTGCGAACCTCAGCAACGCCGTCGCCGTTGCCATCCCGCAGCAGCGTAATCCGATTCTGCCGGGTTTCTGTTACCAAAACATCGCCTGTGGGCGTCAAAGCCAGCCATCGGGGAGCGTCTAAATTGTCAGCAAAAACGTTGACCACAAAGCCAGGAGGCACTCGCAGCACTGGTGATGCGGGAATGGGTACTACTTGAGGGGATTTCGAGGCGCTTTCGCTGGCGAAAGGCTGCGGCAAAGAAGTTGCAACAATGCGGATTGGCTGCGGCGACAGCGGTTTAGTCGGTACAATTTGACTTGTCCCAACCTTTGTCAGCGGTGCAGGGGAGGGAATTTGCGACAGGGGGCCGTTGCCGCCAACAGCAGGGGCGATCGCATCTGTAGCCCGATCGCACGCAATCAGCGGCAGCAGCAGAATTAGCAGCAAGAAACGCAGGTAATACATAGCAGCTATTTCTCAACAATTGCTGGACAATTCTATTATTCTAACTGTTATTAAACAGCGAAGCCACCGCGCACGCGGTGGCTTAATTTTGCTTACTCATACCAGTTGCAAAAAAGAATGCAACTGTAGGCCCGCGATCCAAACCTTGAGCTTCATCAGTCAATAGATTTTAGATTTTAGATTTTAGATTTTAGATTGAAGAAAGCGACCCCACTGATAAATCCGGTGGCTTGCGAATTGCTTTTGGTCATTCGCAATTCTCTAATCGAAAATCGAAAATCGAAAATGGTATAACCTAGCTCTACCAAAGTCCTCTCACAGGAGCCGGAGCCGGAGCCGGAGCCGGAATCGGACGGGGAGCCGGAATCGGAGCCGGAGCCGGACGCGGAATGGGAGCCGGACGCGGTACTGGTGCTGGGGTCGGACGCGGTGCCGGTGCTGGGGTTGGAGGACGAACAACCGTTGTGGCTACCACGTCATAATCGGGGATCACCGCGATATTTTGTATCTGAGATCCGGCTACGGTGGCTCTGACTTTCATTCCCGGTACGAGGCCAATAATTCTCAGGACGCATCTTTGAATCCTGAGAGTCCTGTACGGCGCGTTTTCTTCGCGAATTGTTACTACGTCGCCGACAATACTTTTGACAAAACCGATAATGGTTCGAGTGTTTGCTGTTGTGGTGGTCTGCGTTTGGGCTATTTCAGTTGCAGGGTTAGCCATCGCAGGATGCACGGAAACGGCCGAAATTAGCACGGACAGGGTTGCACCTGTCAATAATTTGATTTTCTGAAGACGCATTGAAACCTCACATTAACTGCTATTCATGGTCAGGTTTGCTTCCGCTGGGCGAAAGTCCCAACCTCTAGACCTTATCTAGTTTAATCCCCAGAGTAGGAAATTTATGACAATCTCAAAAAAAGATTATCGAACAAGTATTAAAAGACTAAATTTTACATTATAAGTTCCCGGTTTACAACAAGTTCAGCGGTTCGCAACTCTAGAGTGTTGGCGTGATATATTGAGTTTGTTAGATCGAGCGTTGCAGTTGTTTTAAGCCAACCTAACTGTTACTGCTGGGCGGGCAAATCTCCCAAAAGACAGATTGTGCTTGCTGGATGCTGCAGCCCCATAGTTTCAATTCTCGATCGCCAGCCGGCCATTGCTAAAAAATCAAATTAGTCGGAGGTAAAATTTAATCATTTTCTTGCATAATTTACGCATAAACCGGGTTTTTTCACGAAAATCTCTCACAGATCTGCACTGATCCCCTTATATAAACCCAGTTTTTTTGGTATTATTGTCTAAGCTTTGTATTGAGTTACAAGTTATCAGTTGTGGAATATAAGCTAAAAAATGCGTAGCATTGGCAGTGAAAAAGCCATCTCAAAACTTTAGTGAGCGGGTGCAGTTTGCGGATAATTACATAGGAACTTTGTAGGAACTGCTGGTGAGGAGTGTAGCGAACAAAAAAATGGTGAACAGGAAATTTTTATTTAACCAGCTAATTGTGCTGAGCTTGAGTGCAGCGGCGCTGTCGGTCGCCCTACAGCAGCAGGCGACTGCCGAACTGATGCCTAATTCAAGTCATAGTGCGATCGCAGCGGAGTCGGTCAAGTCCGATCCCAAATTGCCGAATCTCGGAGCACCAGAATTGCCGCCATTGGGAGAACCATTTCGGTATATTCCACAGGAACCCAAACCTCCGGTAACTCCAATTGAAGAAATGCGTTTAGTGCTGAAATTGCGAGAACGCCGCGTCTATCTTTACCGACAAAATAAGGTGCAAGCCAGTTTCCCGGTTGCTGTGGGAAAAGGCGGCTGGGAAACTCCTACAGGCAATTTTAAAGTTATCCAAATGATCAAAGATCCAGTTTGGCAAAATCCTTGGACGGGAGAACTTATTCCTGCTGGGCCGGACAATCCATTAGGGAGTAGGTGGATGGGGTTTTGGACGGATGGCAAGAATGTGATTGGTTTTCACGGTACTCCGAATCCAGAGTCGATCGGCGGGGCGGCTTCTCACGGCTGCGTCAGAATGTTTGATAAAGACGCACAGGCTTTATTTGAGAAAGTCGCAGTTGGAACGCCGGTGATAGTTGAGCATTAATTATTAGGAGGTTGGGGTGCATAAAAACATCATCTCACTATAAAAACACTAATTCCCGGGGATTGAAATCGCTACACATAAAAAGTCAGCGTAGGCGGACTAAAGAATTTCTTAGTCCGCCTACGCTGACTTCGTTTGTAGCGGTTTCAACCGCCGAGCGATTTTGATATTAGATAGATTGCTGGTATTTTTCCAGCAACTCCGGGATGTAATCGTAGCCGTCAACACCGATCGCCGGAATGATGTTTGCTCGACTTCTAGCCAAAGATTCTTTAAAAGATTCTGCCCCCATTTGACCCCGCAAAATAATCAGCAAACCAGCCGATTGGCGCCACTCCGCCGCCCCAATTTGCTCCAAAGTATACATCGCCAAACTCCCAGCGAATATCGCTTGTTCTAGTGCGTTGATTCTGTAATAAGCTTGAGCCAAGTAAGCCAAATTCAGACCCTGCAAATACAAGTCGCCCGAAAATTGGGCAGCTTGCCAACCTTTTAGCAAATATTCGATCGCACCTTCAGCATTTTCCAGGGCAATTTTCGCGATACCGAGACTGCTGGAACAAAAAGCTTGACTTTGCCTGTCTCCTAATTTTTCCGATAGCAACAAACCTTGTTCCAAATAACCGATCGCACTCTCATAAACCTCCGGTTCCACCTCCTCCAACTGCCGCGCTTGAAACACTTCGCTGTAACCCAAATTAGCCAGGGCATTTGCCTCGCCTTGGCGTTCTCCCGTTTGTCGTGCCATAATTAAAGCCCGCTGGCTGTAATTAATCGCTTCCTGATAATTTTTTTGAGCAACATAGTTGCGGCTGATGTGATTGAGATTTGCAACTTCGCAAGCTTTGTCTCCTTCCAGACGGGCAATTTCCAGCGCTTGCTTGTGCAGCAAGATCGATCGCTCGTAGGCCCCAGCCGCCTGCATCGAATAACCCAAAAGTGTCAGAATCCGAGCTTTCGCTTGAGTGCCTTCAACTCGCCGCAGCGGTTCGTCTAAATAATCCAAAGTATGGCGCAGAGCTTTACCATCAAAGGAAGCAAAAATTCCGCCGTAAAGCGGAAAATATTCTCGCTGAGAAAAAGCGCGCAAAATTTGCAAAGTTACTTGAAAACAAGCATTTGCCAACTGTTCCCCGCTCTTGGTAGAATTATTAAACCCACTAGCTAGCTGACTCCAAATTACAGCAAAAGTAATGTAAGTAGAAATTGAAGCTTTTGTTGACACTTTGGAATCGTAAACTTGCTTGTCAAACCATATCGCTAACGCCCGCTGCAAGCACTGCAAGATAATCGCTAATTCCACCAATCCGCCTAACTCTAAATTCGATTGCTTGGCTGCGAATTGAACAACCGATTCACCCAGCGCAATAGTATTCAAAAGAGCCTGGGGAAAGGGACTATTAACTTTTTTTGCCCAAAAAGCCCAAGGCCCATTTTGTTCGGGACTACCGGCAAATCCTAGCTGCTGCGGCTGATAAATCCAGCCGACGAGTTCTGGTTCCAACCGCTGCCAAGATTCTAAACCTTTGGCAATACCGGCGGTGATTTGCTGCAAATCTCGCTCGGTTTCGGGATTGGCAGTTTGCAGCATTTGTTGGTGCAGGGATTTTGCCAATTGCTGCAATTGAGCCAGAGTCAACGGATGTTCTTTATTCGGATCGATTACTTGCAATAATGCCAGGAGGCGGCCGTTAGATTCGGCAGTAAGGATTTGTTGGATTGAGGATGCAATTTCGCGATCGACGCGGTTATCTTTCTGCCAGCGTTCCCATTCTCCTTGGATGGTTTTGAGAGATCGGAGGGTACGATTTGCCTTTGCTTGTTTGATTTCGTCTTTCTCATTTCTGAGTTGATTTTCTGCGGCATCAAGGCGTTCGCCGAAACAGCGTTCAAAGATTTCACCAGTACCTGTGCCAATGTCTTGCACCAGCATTTGATAGACTTGTTCTTTAGAGCGAATTTGACCTTTGAGGGTGATTTCGACAATTTTGTCGATTAGGGCTAAGTAGCGATCGCGCAATGAGGTAGATTCTGGCATAATTTATTTTTAGTTAATAACTTTTATGGACAGCGCTTGCAGCTTGCACCATTTCATGCTGCTACTTAATTTTACAGCTCCTCTGGATTAATGCCCATTGCTCTGAGGCGATCGGCTAATCGATTTGCTCGCTGACTTTCTAATTCTGCTCGCTGACTTTCTAATTCTGCTCGCTGCCTTTCAAACTCCTCTGGAGTCAGAACCCAATCGCCACTGACATCGTACCAACGCAGCCACAACCTCGAACAACCTTGATAGCAACCTTCCCACAAACCTATACCTAATTCTAATTCCGGTATCCAGAAGCGCGGCTCGGTTAAAACTTGTTCGCGGTAACGATTGCCAATCAAACGAAATACTCTCAGTTGGTTGTTGTACCGACTGAAAACAAAGTAGTAAGGAATCTGCAAAATCTGTTCGTAAACTCGCCATTTAGTAGGCGGTTTATTTGGTGTTTCTTCTGTGATTCCTAAATCCTCATCTTCAGTCCCAGGTGACACCAGTTCCACTACTACCAGAGGACTGACATTTTCTTGCCACATCACGTAGCTGAGGCGCAATTCGTCACCTCGATAAAATCTCGTAGCCCCCAATACCACAAACCAATCAGGTCTTTTGTACCAATTGAAATGGTTAGAATCGTAGTAGAGATTGAGGTCTGTCGCTATAAATATTTGTTCTGGTGAATGGTTGGCGGGGCGGCAGGTTAGACGCAGCAGTTCGGGTTGAAATTTGTGAAATTCGTCAGGCAAACCGGGTTCCTCCGGGTCTTCACTGGGTAAATCATACATCGTAGGGAGGACTTTTGTTTGCGAAGGCTGCGAATCCGGTACGTACATCGTCATAAGATTACCCGGGCTAGACGGCTTGAGGAGATTGAGGCGGCACGGCAATTGTAATATTATAGCGGTTTTCCGTTGAATCAGCTAGATGCCTCGTAATTAATAAGCGGTAATTGGTAATGAGTAATTGATTTGAGAGCGCGATGCTATTTATTTAAATCCCAATCTGAGGCATAATTAGATTGCCGATATTCTCTAGTTTTTTGTGATTTTAAACAGCAATCCTCTATCAAAAAGCAATCCCATCTTAGAAGCACAAGGATTAACTCGCCGCTTTGGCGGTTTAATTGCTGTAAACGATGTATCTTTCACAGTTCAAAAACACGAGATTTTTGGATTAATCGGCCCTAACGGCGCTGGCAAGACCACTCTATTTAATGTAATGACTGGACTGATACCTGCCTCTAGTGGCACTCTGATTTATCAAAAGGAAAATATTTCTAAACTGCGACCTTATCAAATTGCTAATAAAGGTATGGCCCGAACCTTTCAAAATATCCGGTTGTTTGGGGAACTTTCGGCTGTGGAAAATGTGGCGATCGCCCGACACATCCACAGTCGATCGGGCAATCCAGTTTTATCGGTGCTGGCGGGGATTTTCGGCTTGCCAGCCTCTAACGCAATGGAACGCAAAACCCAGCGGAAAGCCTTAGAATTGTTGGATTTAGTCGGATTGGGCGATCGCGCGGGCGAACAAGCCAAAAACTTGCCCTACGGCGACCAGAGGCGCTTAGAAATTGCCCGCGCTTTAGCCTTAGAACCGCAAATACTCTTGTTAGATGAACCGGCAGCGGGGATGAATCCCAATGAAAAGCACAAATTAAGCGAATTTATCCGAGAAGTGCGCCAACAATTCAATTTAACTGTAATATTGATCGAGCATCATGTACCGCTAGTTATGGGATTGTGCGATCGGATTGCCGTCTTGCATTTCGGTCAGCTTATTGCCTTGGGCGAGCCTGCTGTTGTGAGAAATGACCCGGCGGTGATTGAGGCTTATTTGGGAGATGAAACTTAGATAAATTGAAATTATGTCATCTTGAGTCGCCGCGTAATTGGAAATCGTGTCTGCACACAAAGTCCGGAGGGTGCGCGGACTAAGAATAATAGTTAGTCCTAAATGTATCTGCCAGCCTTCATAGGACTTCAGCTATGAACCTGGGGTTTAAATCCCTGGCGTAATCGCGGAATGACTGACTCGCTAACTGCTGAAAAAAAGACAGTTTTTTATCAAAAATTAAGTCACATAAAATGCAACATACCCCACCCGAAGCAGCGCAAAACATCCTCTTGGAACTAAAGAATATTTGTGTAAATTACGGAGGCATTCAAGCCCTGCGAAATATTAATTTAACCGTGAATGCGGGGGAGGTTGTCAGTCTCATCGGCGCTAATGGTGCGGGCAAAAGTACCACACTCAGGGCTATTTCCAAAATAGTTAATATAAACCAAGGACAAATTATTTATACCGGGCGCGATATTACCCGCCGTCAAGCTCACGAAGTTGTGAAATTGGGAATCGCCCACAGTCCAGAAGGGCGGCGGGTTTTGGCGCAGCAAACGGTGTTGAGTAACTTGGAATTGGGGGCCTATATTCGATCGGACTCGGCGGCGGTAAAAGCCGATTTAGAGCGCCAATTTGAAATATTTCCCCGCCTAGCAGAAAGACGCCGCCAGCTAGCAGGAACCCTCAGCGGCGGGGAACAGCAAATGCTGGCGATCGCCCGTGCGCTGATGAGCCGCCCGAAACTGCTATTATTAGACGAGCCTAGTTTAGGCTTAGCACCCGCGATCGTCAAAGAGATTTTCGCAATCATTCAAAACCTCCGTTCCACAGGCGTTACAATCCTCTTAGTCGAACAAAACGCCAGTTTAGCACTGCAAATTGCCGATCGGGGTTACGTACTAGAAGCTGGTAATATTACCCTCACAGGTATTGGAACGGATTTGCTAAACGACGAGCGAGTCAGGAGCGCATATTTAGGTTGACTTGGTTAATTTTTGGAATCTTGACCGCTTTCTTTGAAGCCGTCAAAGACGTTTTTGGCAAACAAAACCTCAAAAAAAGTGACGAATATGTCGTCGCTTGGTCTCTCTCCTTTTTTTCAGTCATCTTTTTGCTTCCCTGGGTATTATATACAGGAATTCCGCCATTAAACTCTCAATTTTGGCTCGCCCTATTAATCGGAGGTAGTATCAACGCTGTCACAGCCCTCCTCTACATGAAAGCCATCAAACTATCAGATTTATCCCTGACACTACCGCTGGTAGCTTTAACACCATTATTCATGTTGGTAACTTCACCATTAATTGTCGGTGAATATCCCAAGTTTTTTGATTATATTGGCATTTTGCTAATCGTAGCAGGCTCTTATTTATTAAATATCAAAGAGAAATCTAAAGGATATTTAGCCCCATTCAAAGCACTGCTGGATGAACCAGGGCCAAAATTGATGTTAATCGTCGCATTTCTCTGGAGTATTGCCGCAAATTTTGACAAAATAGGAGTTACAAATTCCTACCCTATTTTTTGGGTATTCTCTTTGTTCGGTACCATGAGTTTTTTGCTACTGCCAGTTTTATTGCACAAAACCCCAAATCCAGGGCGACAAATTCTCAAACAATTACCAATGCTAGCTGCTATGGGGTTTCTCAATGCTACTGGAGTAATTTTTCAAATGCAAGCTTTGACATTAACTTTCGTAGTGCGAGTGATCGCGCTTAAGCGTACTAGCGTGTTAATGGGTGTATTGTTCGGTCATTTCATTTTTAAGGAAAAAGATATTCAAGAAAGATTATTAGGGGCCGGAATCATGATTTTGGGAGTTTTATTTATCAGTTTATAGGTTGAGATTTCGGGGACTTTGACGCTCATTCTCCCCCCGAATGTAGGGGCGGTTCCCCCGTGCCCGCCCTGTCTCGCCTGGGCGGGGATGTCTGGGTGGGAAACACGCCCTAGCCTCTATTGATGTATAAGTCATGTTATACTCAAGGCGATCGCACTTTCTCTCACTATTTATTAAAATAAAAAAAATTAATGCACAAAATAGCAGCCACACCAGGAGGTTGGAACCCTCAAGCAGAAGGAGTAATTTTTATTCAGCAAACCCCAGCACCAATAGTATTTATTAGTGCTGCTGACACCGACATTCAAACTCTCGCAGCCGCCGCATCCAAAATGCCAGCAGCATTCCCCAAAGTGCGCGCAGTAAACCTGCTTCAGTTGCAGCAACAACTAACAATTGACACCTATGCCGAGGAAGTTTTAGAACGCGCAGAGGTCATAATCTTAAGACTGTTAGGAGGGCGTTCTTATTGGTCTTACGGGTTAGAAATTCTGCGGGAAACTGTGCAGAAAAATAACGCATCACTGATTGTAATGCCGGGAGAAGACAGTCCAGACCCAGATTTAATCAGCCATTCAAATGTATCGCTATCAGCAGTAAATCAACTGTGGCGCTACTTTACAGAAGGCGGAGTCCAAAACTTTGTTAACGCACTAAAATTTGCCGCCGATACTTGCCTGAAAACTGCTTATAATCCGCCCCTACCTCAAACTGTTTCCCGCGTCGGGATTTATGATTGGAAAAATCTTGTGGGGCAGGCATCTTGCCTGCCCTTACAAGATAGCAGGCAAGATGCCTGCTCCACAATACAAAATGATGCCTGCTCCACAATACAAAATAAGTTACCCGATAATTTATTAAATTTACCAACTATAGCTAAGGTGGGAATTTTATTTTATCGCGCTCATTATTTATCAGGAAACTTAGCACCCATTGATGCACTTTGTCAAGCTCTAGCAGAGCGAAACTTAGTACCAGTTCCCGTCTTTGTGTCTTCTCTGCGGGAACCAGATTTGCAAATAGAATTGCTGGAATATTTCCAGCCCAAAGAATCAGAACCAATTCAATTATTGCTCAACACCACAAGTTTTGCAGTCTCGGGTTTCAGCAGTCAAGAACCGGAACAAAACAGTTTAAAATCCTTAGACGTTCCCGTATTGCAAGCAATCTTCAGCGGTGGCGGTTTGGAACAGTGGGAAACGGAACTTCAGGGACTTTCGCCCCGCGATGTGGCGATGAATGTAGCATTGCCGGAAGTAGACGGAAAAATCATTACTAGGGCTGTTTCTTTTAAAGCGGTACAGACTTGGAACAGCGAATTAGAAACAGATGTAGTAGGCTATGTAGCAGCGGGCGATCGCATTCAATTTGTAGCAGATTTAACCGCGAATTGGGTGAAGATGAAACAAACCCCAGCCGCCAACAGACGCATCGCCATAATTCTTGCAAATTACCCCACTCGCAACGCCCGCTTAGCCAACGGTGTCGGCTTAGATACGCCCGCTAGCTGTGTCGAAATCCTCAAAGCTATGCAGCAAGCGGGCTATCAAATTGAAAACATCCCCGCTAACGGCAACGAGTTAATTGAACTGTTAACTTCGGGCGTGACAAATGACCCGGAAGGACGCGAATTGCGGCCTGTTCATCAATCTTTGGATTTGGCAGAATATGAAGAATATTTTGCTAGTTTGCCACAGCAAGTGCAAGATGGGATTTGTAAAAGATGGGGGTCGGCTGAAGGTCATACACAAGGTAGGGACACGGCAATGCCGTGTCCCTACTTTCCGATTCCGGGGATTCAGTTCGGTAATGTATTTGTAGGAATTCAGCCATCGCGCGGATATGAACTTGACCCCGCGTTAAATTATCACGCCCCAGACTTAGAACCAACTCATAATTATCTAGCTTACTATTACTGGCTGCGAAAAAAGTTGGGAATTGACGCTATAATTCATGCTGGAAAGCACGGCAATTTAGAATGGCTTCCCGGTAAAAGTATAGCATTGTCTAACAAATGTTATCCAGAAGTAGCATTAGGCGCGATGCCGAATTTTTATCCGTTCATTGTCAATGATCCGGGGGAAGGTTCCCAAGCAAAAAGACGATCGCAAGCCGTGATAATCGACCACCTGACACCGCCGATGACTCGCGCCGAACTCTACGGGCCTTTGCAGCAGTTGGAAACCTTAATTGATGAGTATTGCGAAGCCCAAAGTTTAGATCCGTCCAGATTGCCCATGATTCGCGATCGCATTCTCGACCTCACCAACAAAGAAAACTTAGATAAAGACTTAGGAATACAATTAAATAAATCGGAATTTACAGAATTTATCACCCGCACAGACGGCTATCTTTGCGAACTCAAAGAATCCCAAATCCGCGACGGATTGCACATTTTTGGGCAGTGTCCCGAAGGTAGACAGTTGCGCGATTTGATAATTGCGATCGCCCGCCATCCCACCAACGGGCGATCGGGCATAACCCGCGCCCTAGCAGAAGACTCAGGCTACGATTTCGACCCCTTAACCTGCGATCCAACGTCGATAATTCAGCACCGCACAGCGGGCGATTTAACAGCAGAACTCGAAGAAAAAGCCGCTGAATTAGTAGATAATTTAATCGAAAACATCCGCCTTTTTCCGCGTTCATCTGCGGTTGCAAATCCAGAAACAGGAGAAGCAACCCAACTAGAATTAGACTGGATAAATAACTATCTTTTACCTTCACTTCTCCAAACAAATCAAGAAATTACCAACCTTTTGCGCGGACTAGATGGGCGGCACATACCAAGCGGTGCATCCGGCGCGCCCACTCGCGGCAGACCAGATGTATTGCCCACTGGTCGCAATTTTTACTCAGTAGATATCCGCGCCATTCCTACAGAAACCGCCTGGAGAGTTGGCAGAGTTGCTGCTGAAACTTTAATCGAAAGATACACCCAAGAAAACGGCGAATATCCGAAAACTTTGGGTTTGTCAGTGTGGGGAACATCCACCATGCGAACGGGGGGAGACGATATCGCCGAAGCCTTGGCGCTGATAGGAGTTCAACCAGTTTGGGATGGCCCTTCCCGCCGAGTTGTAGATTTTGAAATCTTGCCGATTTCAGTTTTGGGGCGGCCGCGCGTTGATGTTACTTTGCGAATTTCTGGCTTTTTTCGCGATGCTTTTTTTAATTTAATTGATTTGTTTGATAGTGCGGTAAAAGCTGTGGCAGATTTAGACGAATCGGCAGAAGACAACCCTTTAGCAGCACAAGTTCAAGCAGAGATTCAGTATTGGGAATCTACAGGTTTGAGTCGAGAAGAGGCGCAAGGGCGATCGCAATTTCGAGTGTTTGGCTCAAAACCGGGTGCTTACGGCGCAGGACTTCAAGGCATAATTGAAGCTCAAAACTGGACAGACGACAGCGATTTAGCAAAAGCTTACATTAATTGGAGCAGTTACGCCTATACAAGTACCCCCCCAACCCCTCCTTTACAAGGGGGGGCTAATTCCAACTCTTGTCCCCCCCCTTTACAAGGGGGGGTTAGGGGGGGTGAATGGGGATGTTCTGCACCCGAAGCATTTGAAAAACGCCTCGGCCAAATGCAAATAGTTCTGCAAAACCAAGACAACCGGGAACACGACATCCTCGACTCCGATGATTATTATCAATTCCAAGGCGGAATGGCTGCCGCAATTCGCAATTTGCAAGGCAAAAACCCTGAAACTTATTTTGGAGATAATTCGATTCCCGAAAATCCGAAAGTGCGGCAACTGCGGGAAGAAATTGCGCGGGTTTATCGCAGCAGGGCTGTGAATCCCAAATGGATAGAAGGTGCGATGCGACACGGTTATAAAGGTGCTTTTGAAATTGCAGCAACAGTTGATTTTTTGTTTGCTTACGATGCTACGGCAAATTGTGTAGAGGATTTTATGTATGAAGGAATCGCAGAGGCTTACATTTTTGATGAGAAAGTGCAGGCATTTATTCAAGAAAACAATCCTTGGGCACTGCGAGATATGGCGGAAAGATTGCTAGAAGCTCGTCAGCGGGGGTTATGGCAGAGTGCGAACCAGGATACATTGGATAAATTGAGATCGATCGCCCTGCAAGCCGAAGCAGTCATCGAATCCCATACATAAATAGGTAATTAACGTCACGATCGAGGCTGCTGAGGAATGGCGGCTTGCGGTAATATCTAGTAATGTTTCGCGATCGCTGAAAGCTTTATGATTCGCCGCTACATTGCTAGCATCCTCAAACGTACCTGCGCCGCAACCGCCTTGCTAGCCTTAACTTTGGGATGTTCGTCAACGAAGCCGCCCAACACCGCAGCGACATCGGGTTCGATCGAATCCCCAGTCCTAGCGCAGTCGCCAACGTCTCTGTTAGCTAAAAACGCCAATCTAACCCAAAAATCCCTCAGCGCTGCTTCATGCCCACAAAACGATGCCTTCACGGAGTCAGTTAACTTCGCCACCCAAGCTTCTAATTTAGCTCAATCAGCCAATTCAAAACAAGACTGGGACGAAGTAGCCACCCTGTGGGTGCAGGCCGTCGCCTGGATGCAAGCCGTTCCCCCAGGCAGTCCCAAACGGGCGTTTGCGGAGAAAAAAGTAATCGAGTACATGAAAAACCTCGTTTATTCCCAACAGCAAGCGGGCGCAAACGGATCGCAAGCCAGTACAGTCAGCTTCAGCAGCGATTTGCTCGACGAAAAGCTAGAACTCTACTTATCTTACGTTGCTGCCGTCGGCCCGCCAGACGTTTTGATCGTCGGCAGTTCCCGCGCATTGCAGGGCGTAGATCCCAAACAGCTAAAACAATCTTTGGCCCAAAATGGCCGTCCGGGCTTAAAAGTATTTAACTTTTCAGTCAACGGCGCAACTGCACAAGTAGTTGACTTTCAACTGCGGCGGCTTTTGAAGCCGGATCATTTGCCTCAAATGATTGTCTGGGCGGATGGTGTGCGGGGATTTAACAGCGGCCGGGACGATCGCACTTTTAATTCGATCGTCGATTCTGAAGGCAGCCAACTTTTAGCCGCAGGCGTTCGCCCCGAACTGGAGTTCGATGAACCGAATGTGATTCCCCAGTGTTACAGATTCCCGCAGCCCTGCGCTAACAACACTTTCCGCAGAGCACGGGCATCTGTCGATCGACCTTTCAGGGGCGGGCAAGATGCCCACCCCACAATCAAATTCATGTCTCGTGGGGTGGGCATCTTGCCCGTTGCTGAGAATGCTGCAAGATATGAGTTAAAACCGATCGCAGCGAATGCAGCAACTCAAAAAGCAGAATTGATTCCAGTCTCGCAGCCGACAACAGTAGCAATGAGGCAAGTCAGCGAATTGGCAGATTCGATCGACTCCAACGGATTCATGCCTATATCTAGCCGTTACAATCCCAACACTTATTATCGAGAACGCGCTTACGTTTCAGGTCAGTACGATCGCGACTACGAAAACTTCAACCTCGGAGGCAAACAAGCAACAGCCTTTAATTCAGTTGTAGCATTTACCAAAGCTCGCAAAATTCCCCTGATTTTCGTCAATTTGCCCCTCACCGACGACTACTTAGATGGAACTCGTCTGCGGGCAGAACAGCAGTTCCGGCAGCGAATGGACCAACTCTCGCGGCAAAAAGGCTTCGCTTTCCGCGACTTGTCGCAGCGGTGGCCTGGCCGCAACGACTATTTTTTTGACCCCAGCCACCTCAACCGCTTTGGGGCGAACGCAGTTTCTCGCCTACTTGCGACAGATTCCAGCATTATCTGGCCGCAGCCCAAATCCAGGCGCAGCGACGGGTGAAGGAAGTTCGGCAACGGATTATGTAACGGATGTAACGGATGTCAGGAACAAGGAAGAAGGAAGATGTGGAAATGCAGTCATAATATTTCTTATTCCCGGCTTTCTCCTTACCAGGCAGATCCTGGTAACGCAGATCCGCAGCCTCTGCCTCGCAATGCTCAAAAATAGTTTAAAATCTAACCTGATGTCCAAAACCAATTTGTGCGATGGAACAGTTTAATATCTTTCACTGAGCCTAAAATCTAAGAATCAAAAATCCAAAATCGATAGATTGTGAACTCACTCTAAAATCTAACAATCGAAAATCCAAAATCTAAAATCTAAAATCGATAGATTGTGAACTCACTCTAAAATCTAACAATCGAAAATCCAAAATCTAAAATCTAAAATCGATAGGTTGTGCAACTAAAACAAGTAATTATTGCCCACAAAGCCAGAGATACCCTCAGCCAGCGGTGGGCAGAACAGTGTGCCCGCCAATTAGAAAGTCGCGGGTGTGACGTTTTAATGGGTCCGAGCGGCCCGAAAGATAACCCGTATCCGGTGTTTTTAGCTTCTAGTAACAGCCCAATTGATTTAGCCGTGGTGCTGGGCGGCGACGGTACGGCCCTAGCTGCGGCCCGGAATTTAGCTGCTGACGGCATCCCGATTTTGGCAGCGAATGTGGGGGGACATCTGGGTTTTTTAACCGAGTCTTTTGAGGATTTCCAAAATACCGAGGAGATTTGGGACAGACTTTCGGAAGACAAGTATGCCGTGCAGAAGCGGATGATGTTGCAGGCGGCAGTTTTTGAAGGAAACAGAACTAATCTCGAACCGGAAAGCGAGCGATTTTTGGCACTCAATGAAATGTGTATCAAACCTGCTTCAGCCGATCGAATGCCGAGCTGTATTCTAGAAATGGAAGTTGACGGCGAAGTAGTCGATCAATATCAAGGCGACGGTTTAATTGTGGCAACTCCCACCGGTTCGACTTGCTACACCGCATCTGCCAACGGGCCGATTATGCACTCGGGAATGGACGCGATCGCAGTTACTCCGATTTGCCCTTTGAGTTTATCGAGTCGGGCGATCGTACTCCCGCCCGGTTCAGTCGTCAGCATTTGGCCTTTAGCAGATTACGAACTCAGTACCAAACTCTGGACAGACGGCGTTTTGGGGACTGCAATTTGGCCGGGACAGCGCGTAGACGTGCGCAGGGCAGACTGCGAAGCCCAGTTTATTATTTTGCGGGAAAACTATTCTTATTACGGCACTTTGAGGGAAAAACTTCACTGGGCAGGAGCCAGAATTCGGTACAGCAACAATCACCGCAATTAATCCGCATCATCCACCGTGAAACTGCATTAATCAGTGGGGCCCGCAAGCGTCAAAAAACCTCTGAAATCACCAACAATCTAGATACAAAAACCGCCCTCAGCCAACGCACAATTTCTGTACTCTGTTAAGATCGCTCAATATCTTGACAAACAGCCTGATCTATGCTGACTTTCAAAAAATCAACCCGACCTTTCAACCCTCAAGATACATATCCCTGTCCCGTGTGCCGCACCGGTCAAATTTCCACCATGCCGATGATGGACGCCCTAGCTTGCAACTTCTGCCAGCACATTTATACCGCAAGCGTTGAAAGACAATCGCTCCAAATGGCCGATCGCCAACCGCCGGTAACATGGCACTGGAACGGCAAACGGTGGATAGGAGCCCACCTCGAAGGCGTAGAATTCGGATGGCCCTATTTTGCAGCAGCGATCGGTCTAATTTTCCTTCCCACTACCTTGCTGGGACTTTCAGCTTACTATTTTCCCCCGGTTCCCGGCAGCCGCTTGTCGTGGCTGCCCGCAGCTTGGACAGGGTTAGCTTTTTTGTCCCATTTAGGCATTGTGCTGTGGTTGGTAGGTGAATTTTATCAATTCCCGGTGGTAACTTACTTCAGAGCTTGGGGGCGCAGGATTGGTCGGCGCTAGCTTGATGCTCTCAAAAAGCCGATCGGCCGAGGGTGGCGCACCGGGATCGATCCAGGTAAAATTAGAGGCGATCGCAAAACTCAATTCCCAATCAGCACTTAAGCAGCTATAATCGATAGCTATTCTAAATAGTCAGATACAAACGCATTGCGATTTGTGAGGAGACGAATGAACATACTTGGAATCTCGGCGTACTATCACGACAGCGCCGCAGCCTTAATTCGCGACGGAGAAATTATAGCCGCAGCGCAGGAAGAAAGATTTTCCCGCAAAAAGCACGACGCCAGATTTCCCAAGAATGCGATCGCTTATTGCTTGAAAGAAGCGAACATAGATTTGCGGGAACTCGATCGCATAGTCTTTTACGACAAACCTTTAGTCAAATTCGAGCGCCTTCTCGAAACTTATTTAGCCTACGCACCCCAAGGTTTTCGCTCTTTCGTAACCGCCATGCCGATATGGCTAAAAGAAAAGCTTTACCTCAAAACCATGCTCAAAAGAGATCTGGCAGCAATAGCAAACTGCAAAACGAATAAACTGCCATCTCTGCTATTTACCGAACACCACCAATCCCACGCAGCATCGGCATTTTTTCCCAGCCCGTTTCAAAAAGCAGCCGTTTTGTGCCTCGACGGCGTGGGCGAGTGGGCAACAACCTCGGTTTGGTTGGGAGACGGCAACGAACTTACACCTCAGTGGGAAATCGATTTTCCCCACTCCTTGGGTTTGCTTTATTCAGCTTTCACCTATTACACCGGCTTCAAAGTCAACTCTGGCGAATACAAACTCATGGGTTTAGCTCCTTACGGCGAACCCAAGTATGTAGACAAAATTCTCAACTATTTAATCGACCTCAAAGATGACGGAACTTTCCGTTTGAACATGGATTATTTCAACTATACAGTTGGCTTAACCATGACAAACAAGAAGTTTGACGAACTGTTTGAAGGGCCGCCGCGTCAAGCTGAAGGAAAATTGACTCAGCGAGAAATGGACATTGCAGCTTCCATTCAAGTTGTTACCGAAGAAGTTGTTTTGCGGCTTTGCAGAACAGTTAAAAAAGAATTGGATGTCGATTATCTTTGTCTTGCCGGGGGCGTTGCTCTCAACTGCGTTGCTAACGGCAGACTCTTGCGGGAAGGTATTTTCAAAGATATTTGGATTCAGCCGGCGGCGGGAGATGCTGGCGGTGCTTTGGGCGCGGCTTTGGCGATTTGGTACCAGTATTGCGAACAAACTCGCACTGTGAGCGCGAACTCGACAGCAAATAGTATAGAATCCCTCAAAACTGAACTTGTCACTACAAACGCAGCGGTTGAGGAGAGGACTGAAGTTCTCACTGCAAACCAAGCGGTGGCAACTGTGGCGAAGTCTGTTGCTCATTTAACTTGTCACGACCAAATGCGCGGCTCTTATTTGGGGCCGAGGTTTACTGACGCAGAAATTCTCGAATATTTGGATGCTGTAAAAGCCAGCTATCACCGATTGGACGATGCCGAATTAATGCCGCAGTTGGCTGAGATTTTGGAACAGGGAAATGTGGTGGGATGGTTCCAGGGGCGGATGGAATTTGGGCCGCGGGCTCTGGGCGGTCGATCGATCGTTGGCGATCCCCGCAGTGCTAAAATGCAGTCCGTGATGAACCTGAAAATTAAATATCGGGAATCATTTCGACCTTTTGCACCGTCAATCTTAGCCGAACGAGTTGCGGATTATTTCGAGATTGACCATTCTAGCCCTTATATGCTATTGGTAGCACCTGTCAAGTCCAGTCTCCGCATTCCGATGACTCCGGAACAAGAGCAGTTGTTTGGCATTGAAAAGCTCAACATTCCGCGATCGGAAATTCCGGCTGTCACCCACGTCGATTACTCGGCTCGCATCCAAACTGTTCACAAAGAAACCAATCCTCGGTACTATGACTTAATCAGCCATTTTGAAGAGCGATCGGGCTGTTCAATTGTGGTAAATACGTCTTTCAACGTCCGAGGCGAACCCATTGTTTGCACTCCAGAAGATGCTTACCGCTGTTTCATGCGAACCGAAATGGACTATCTGGTTTTGGAAAATTACTTGCTTCCCAAGTCCGAACAAATTCCTTGGAAACAAGATGATGCTTGGAAAAATGAATTTGAACTAGATTAGTCATTAGTTATTAGTTATTAGTTATTAGTTGGTACGAATAACTAATAACTAATTCCCCATTCCCCATTCCCCATTCTCCATTTCTAATGAGCGACGAAATTAAAAAACTAGACAAAAAAGGCTTGCGCGATTTCGGGCTGCTAATTGGTGGCTTGATTGCAGTGATCTTCGGTTTAGCAGTACCTTTACTGCGGCGCCATTCTCTACCTTGGTGGCCTTGGGCAATCGGCGCAGTCCTAATCGTGCTAGCATTGGTTGCGCCGAAATCGCTGAATCCCATTTATCACGGGTGGATGCGGTTTGGACTTATCCTCCACAAAATCCAAACGCCGATCGTCCTAGGGATAGTTTTTTACCTGATAATTTGGCCGATGGGAGTGATCAAAAACATTTTCGGCGAAGATGCAATGCGGCGAAAACTCAATCCGAAAATGGATACTTACCGCATTCCAAGTAAAGCAAGAACAAAAGTTAGTATGGAGCGTCCTTTCTAAGTGTTTGAAGCAACTTTAGACTTTATCAAAGATTTGTGGGCGTTTATGAGAGAGCGCCAAAAGTATTGGCTGTTGCCGTTAATTGTGACTTTAGTCTTTTTGGGAGCTTTGATTGTATTGAGTCAGGGTTCTGTGATTGCTCCATTTATTTACACCCTGTTTTGAAATAATGAGCAAGTTGAAAAATTTGGGTGTCAATTTAGGTTTGACACTCGGTGGTTTATTGATGGGGGTGATAATTGGTGAAATTGGATTGCGGACGGCGGGGATTGAAGGCTATCCAAAAATAGGAGATTTCGTAGACTCGGCGCCAACTCGTTTCCACACTTCCGATCCGAATTTGGGCTGGAAGCTGAAACCGGGTGCGTCGGGGGAATGGAATGGGGAAGGTGCGAGTTTTGTGCAGGTGAATAGCGAGGGCTTGCGCGATCGCGAACACACAAAAGCAAAACCTCCAAATACTTTGCGTGTGGCGGTTTTGGGCGATTCTTTCACCGAAGCAATTCACGTACCAGTCGAACAAACTTTCTGGTCGAAACTGGAAAGAAAGTTAGGCAACTGCCAGGCCGTTAAGGGACGCAGCAAAAATGTTGAGGTAATCAATTTTGGCGTGCAGGGTTATGGTACTGCTCAAGAATTGATAATGCTGCGAAAAAAAGTGTGGGATTACAGTCCTGATATTGTAATTCTTGCTTTTTTTATTGGCAATGATGTGATAAATAATTCTCCTAAACTGGAATACGATCGCTACCGACCATTTTTTGCTTATGATGCTAGCGGCAAGTTAGTAGCAGATATGTCTTTTCGCAATCTGGCGCCGATCGACCGCAACGAAAGAGCAATTTCCTTTGTAGACCGAATGCCCAGTTTTATCGTCAACAATTCGCGAATTTTGCAAGTCATTAAAAAGGTAGACTTAGATAGGAAAAAACGGGAGTTATCCGGGGATTTTACGACATTAAGTACCCTGAACCTCAAGGAACCTCAGGATGCAGCTTGGCAAGAGGCTTGGAGGGTGACAGAGGGTTTGATTGTGACAATGCGGAATGAAGTCGTGCAGAAAAAGGCTGATTTCTTGGTTGTGACGATCGGCGATCCGATGCAAGTTAGACCGGAGGCCCAGAGGCGAAAAAATTTTATGAGAAAGAACAACATTCAGGATTTGTTTTATCCCGATAGGCGGCTGGAAAAATTGGGCGCGCGCGAGGGTTTTCGGGTACTGAATTTATCCGAACAGATCCAAGGCTACACTGAAAAATATCAAGTCTGCGCCCACGGTTTTGAGAACTCTGTACCCTGTGGGGGTCACTGGAATGAACTAGGACACCGGCTGGCTAGTATCTTGATTAACCGAAATTTGTGCCAAAATTTGAAGCAGTCTCAAGTCCCCAAAAAACAACCGTAATCAGTCAAATTTCATGAAAGATTCAACGCCACTCGAAAAAGGCAAAAATATATTAATTATAATCGCGGTTAATTTGGCGATCGCCTTTATTTGTTTGGAAGCTTTGTCGCTAGCTTTTTATTTTATTAACCAAAAGCAGTTTTTTTATACCAGAACAAAAACCAAAGAAAAAGTAGTAGAAGATATTGAAAGAATCGGAATTAGGCTTGATGAATCTATCGTAGAAAGACTGCACCCGTTTTTTGGCTACGTGCTCAAACAAGGTGCTTTTACTAATGAAAAACTAAAGTTAAAAGTCAACAAACACGGCTTTTTTTCCCTGTACGAATATCCCTTTATTAAAACCAATAAAAATCAATTTATTATCGGAGTTTTTGGCGGTTCAGTTGCTAACAACTTTGCAGTAGATGAATATGTCAGTCAAAGATTGTCTAAAAAATTGCAGAGTTATCCAGAATTTGCCGGTCGCGAAATTGTGGTTTTAAATTTTGGCAACGGTGGCTATAAACAACCCCAGCAGTTATTAATTTTAAATTATTTTCTGGCTTTGGGTCAAGAGTTAGATTTAGTCATCAATATTGACGGTTTTAACGAAGTAGCACTGTCAAATTTAAACAATAAAGCCCAAGTTGAAGTAGGAATGCCCAGCGTTCAACACATACAGCCTTTGACGGGTTTAGCCAACAACAACTTGTCGCCGGAAGCGATGAGTTCGATCGTGCAAATTAACGAAAACAAAAAACAGTTGAAAGCAGGTATTGACAAATTGCAAACTTGTCAGCTTGCTTTGTGTCACGCTGTTACCTCGCTACAGGTGAAACAATTAGTCAACAATTACCAGCAAGCAGTTGTCAAGTACGATCGGCAAGTCACACAATCCAACCCAGATACGGCAAATAGCGGTATAGTATACATTCCCAAAGCTGACTTTGTTTTGCAGGATGCCGCTGCTTTTGACAAAATGGCATCGATGTGGTACGAATCGTCGATCGGGATGAATCAAATTTTATCAAGTAGAAAAATTAACTATTTTCACTTTATCCAACCCAACCAGTATTATCCAACTAAGCGAGCGTTTACCGCCAAGGAAAACGAAATCGCGATTGACAAGAAGAGTCCTTACATTGAAGGGGTGAAAAAAGGTTATCCGGTGCTGTTGTCCAAAGTCGATGATTTGCAAAAAGCTGGGGTTAATGTTTTTAACGCCGTGAATATTTTAGACAATACAAAAGAGACGGTTTACAAAGATGCCTGCTGCCACTATAATTCAGTGGGAGAGGACGTATTAGCCAACTATGTTTCCAGTTCCATTATTAAAGTAGTAAGAAAGTCGAAATAGATCTTTATGAAAAATTTTAAGTTTATTAACAAAAACCAAGAACTCCTAAAAATTGTTTTAATTAACTTAGCGCTTTTACTTTTTTTCCTGGAACTCGGTTCCTTGGGATGGTATTTTGTCAAGCACAAGCAATTTTTCTATACTAGACAAAAGACGCAAGATAAGTCGGCTTTAGGAATTAATTTAGAAGGAGTGCGGCTGAATCAGTCTATTGTTGAAAGGTTTCATCCTTTTTTGGGATTTATTCAACAACCAGGCCCAGATTTTCGACCGGGTTTTAAGGTTAACAACTACGGATTTATCTCTCCTTATGATTACCCTTTAAAAAAGACCAATAAAAATCAATTTATTATCGGAGTATTTGGCGGCTCCGTGGCTTCAAATTATGGGATCTTTGAAGTTCAAAATAAAATTTTACCTCGATATATAAAGCAGATTCCGGCTTTCAAAGATCGAGAATTTGTAATTTTGTCATTTGCTACAGGAGGCTACAAACAACCGCAGCAATTATTAATTTTAAACTACTTTTTGGCTTTAGGTCAAGAATTAGATATGGTCGTCAATATAGATGGCTTTAATGAAGTAGCACTTTCTAATTTAAACAATAAAAATCAAGTCGATTTGGCGATGCCAAGCATTCAGCATATTTTGCCGCTGACTAACTTGGCGAATAATAGCCTTTCTACAAAAGCCATGAAAGCAACGATCGCAATTAAAGAAAATAAAGCTAGAATTAATCAGGGTTTGGAAAGTTTGCAACACTGTTCTTTAGCTGCGTGCGATGCTTTGACTTCTGTTTACGTTCAAAATTTAGTAAATAATTATAAAAGAGATGTCATTAAGTTTGAAAAAGCACGGACTAAACAACAAAAAGATGATAGTGGCAGCGTTATTTATATCAATACTAACAAGTCAGTTTTACAGGATTCAGTAGCTTTTCAAGAAATGGCGTTGAATTGGGCAAAAAGTTCAATTTTTATGCACAAAGTGCTATCGGCTAGTAATGTGCCTTATTTTCATGTTCTCCAACCTAATCAATATTATCAGACGAAAAGGGTGTTTGGTGAAGCGGAAAAGCAGATTGCTTTTAACAAGGATACTCCTTATGCTAAAGCTGTGCAAATTGGATATCCGGCTCTTTTCAAAAAGTTTCTTAATTTGGAAAAAAATAATATCAATATAGTGAATGCTGTCAATGTTTTTGACAAGACTAAAGAGGCTGTTTATGTAGATAGCTGCTGCCACTACAATCAAACTGGAGAGGTGGTTTTCAGCAATTATGTGGGCAGTTCTATTCTGGAAGCTTTGCGGAAGGATGAAATACAAAAGAAGAAGTAGGGGTGGCTTCCACTAACCATCAACGACTCAAACAAACAGTCTCAAAAACCCGCCCCCGCCATGCTAAATTTGAATGTACATTTCGATTTACCGTGGGGTGGGGGCGGGTTTATTTATATTTTGAATTCTTGCGGAGATGGTTGGTCAAACCCGCCCATATAAAGGAAATGTACTTTTTATCTGGGCTGATGAGAACAATTGACTGTGGTGAATGGTTTTTAGGTTTTTGGTTCGGTTCTAGGTCGATCGCCCGCTGAGTCGATCGGCATTACCAATATCTTATCAACTCGGTTGCCGTCCATATCGACTACTTCCACGCGCAAACCGTTCCACTCAAAATGCTCGGCTGCTGTCGGAATTTTGCCCAAATGTGTAATCACAAAACCGCCCATTGTGTGGTAACTTCCTTTGTTTTCTGCTGATATTTCTTCGAGGCCAAACAGCTCAAAAAAATCTTCGACTGGTAGCATTCCGTCTAACAGCCAAGAACCGTCTTCGCGCTGCACGGCTTCCGGCTCGTCAGCATCTTCAATCGAGGGAAAGTCGCCAACAAGTTCGACTAAAATGTCGTTAACTGTAACCAATCCTTGAATCACGCCGTATTCGTCTACCACCAAGGCAATTTGATTGCTAGATTGCTTGAAAAGCTCTAATACTTTTAACCCCCGCGTGCTTTCAGGTACAAATAAAGGCCGCCGTAAAGAAGCGCTTAAATCGAGGGGTTGACCTGTTAAAGTCCTCGACAGCATATCTGTAACGTGTACTAAACCGAGCACGTTGTCGAGGCCTCCCTGACACACTGGAAACCGAGAATGACCGCTGCCGAGCATTTTTTGGCGGTTTTCTTCTACGGAGTCGTCGAGGTCGAGCCAAGTAAGATCGGGACGCGGAGTCATTAAGGCGCTGACTCGCCGATCGCCCAAACGAAAGACTCTTTCTACCATGTCTTGTTCGGCTTCTTCAAAGGTTCCGGCTTCGGTTCCTTGCTCGATTAAAACTTTAATTTCCTCTTCTGTAACTTGCGGTTCTGTCGAGGGCGATATCCTCAGCAGTCGCATCACTAAGTCAGTGGAATAACTTAACAGATAAACCGCAGGAGCGCCAATTTTTGAGAGCATTCGCATGGGAATTGCTACGCTAGAAGCGATCGGCTCCGGGTTGTTGAGCGCTAGCCGCTTGGGCACGAGTTCGCCGATAATTAAAGTCAGATAAGTGATGGTTAAAACTGCTACTACTGAGGCGATCGTCTTAGAGTAGGGCGCGAGGGCAGGAATCAGGTGCAACAAAGGCTCTACTCTTCTAGAAATCGTCGTTTCTCCGAAAGCGCCCGACACAATGGCCAGCATCGTAATCCCGATTTGAACTGTCGGTAAGAACTGATTGGGGGCATTAGCCAGATCCAAAGCTACGCGGGCATTGGTTGAACCTTGGTTAGCCATCTGTTGCAGTCTCACCTTCCGTACAGAGATGATGGCCATCTCTGACATCACAAACAAGCCATTGAGGAAAATTAGCAGGAGAACAATCAGAATATCGGTACTTGGGGACATTTCTAAAATTTTCGGTAGTAACGGCGAAGCGCTCTGCCCGGTTAGTCGATTTTAGATTTGAGATTTTAGATTTTAGATTGACGACGCCGCCAGTATCTGGGGGATTTCCCTAATGTCTAAAATTCTTCGATCTTCACAACTTGAGTCGGGGGCTTGTATCCGTCTTTGGGTGCAGTCACAGGAGAGGTCTGGAAGCTGCGAATCTCGATCGCAAAATCGAAATTTTTTCTAAACCTGGCCCTATATTAACGGAACTGGCTCGATCGCGATCGCAGGATCGAGATATTAGAGCAAAAATCTATCGCCAGTTAAGTTCCAAGGCGTCAACAGCAGAGCGGCACGATCGTGGATGTTTGTCGTACAATCTCCTTAACAGGCAAAGGGAAAGAGCCTTCGCCGATCGGGGATTAAAATTAAAAGCGCATGACTTTCTCTTCAATAATTCGTACCCTGGGGCGATCGCCCCTAGCAACAGAACTCCTCAACAAGCTCAAGCGCCATCGCTACGTGCAACTCAATGGCTTAGCCCGCTTGCCCAAAGGTTTGGTAGCTTCCGCCCTCGCACAGCAAGAAGGGCGGAGTTTACTGGTAGTGACGGCAACTCTCGAAGAAGCCGGCCGCTGGGTAGCCGGGCTGGAGGCTATGGGGTGGCAGACTGTGCATTTTTACCCGACTTCGGAGGCTTCGCCCTACGAGCTATCTTACTCGGATGAAAGCGAAATGACTTGGGGTCAAATGCAGGTGCTGGCGGATTTGGTCGAGAAACGAGAAACAAACGCTAATTCTAAGCCGATCGCGATTGTATCTACCGAAAGAGCTCTCCAGTCTCACTTGCCGCCGCCTGCTGCTTTTGAACCCTACTGTCTGACGCTGAAGCGAGGTATGGTTCAAGACTCGAAGATTTTAGACCGCCAACTTGCCTCGATGGGGTACGATCGGGTGGCTCTGGTGGAAATGGAGGGCCAGTGGAGCCGTCGGGGTGATATTGTCGATGTATTTCCGGTGGCGGCTGAATTGCCGGTGCGGCTCGAGTGGTTTGGGGATGATTTGGAGCAAATTCGGGAGTTTGACCCGTCTTCGCAGCGATCGCTTGATAAGGTCGAGCGGTTGGTGTTAACTCCTACTAATTTTAACGCAATTATTAAAGCAGTTTTAGCTGAAAAAAAGGTTGACGAAATCAACCACATAGGCTCTGTTGACACAGAAAATGAAACAGAAAAATTTGTCCGCAGACTGTTGGGTTTAGCGTTTGAAAAACCCGCATCTTTGTTGGATTATTTGCCAGAAAATACTTTAGTTGTTGTTGACGAGCCGCAAGGCTGCGAAGCTCACAGCGACCGCTGGTTTGAGAATGCAGAGCAACAGTGGAAAAATAGCGAGCGGGAATCTGTGGTTGCGGATGCGGTCACAGAAAAGTTGCCAATTTCTCATTTGCAAGTTCCGAAAATTCACCGCACTTTTGCTGAATCTATGGCAGATGTCGCAGGTTTCGACAGGCTAGAACTTTCAGAATTAGCAGAAGATTCGACTGCTAAAAAATTTCAAAGCTCTGCCGAGGGCGACCAGCTACCGTCTGCGATTAATTTGGCTTCTCGGCCTGTGCCGGTGATGCCTCACCAATTTGCTAAGTTGTCTCAAATGCTCAGGGAAGAGCGCGATCGGGGTTTTACTATTTTCCTGGTTTCGGCTCAACCCAGCCGTTCTGTTTCTTTGCTCTCGGAGCACGACTGTCCGGCTCAGTTTGTGGTGAATCCGCGCGATTTTTTGGCGATCGACAAGTTGCAATTGCAGCACGTTCCGGTTGCTTTGAAATACAGCGGGCTGGCAGAATTGGAAGGTTTTATTCTGCCGACTTTTCGGATTGTTTTAATTACAGATCGGGAATTTTACGGTCAGCATTCTCTCGCTACTTTTAGCTACGTCCGCAAGCGCCGCCGCGCTGCTTCTAAGCAAGTAGACCCGAATAAATTAAGCCCTGGTGATTATGTGGTTCACCGCCAGCATGGAGTGGGTAAATTTCTCAAGTTGGAACGCTTGACGATAGATCGCGAAACTCGCGAATATTTGCTGATTCAATATGCTGACGGTACCCTGAGAGTTGCGGCAGATCAGTTGGGGGCTTTGTCGAGGTTTCGGACTGTAGGCGAGAAAGTACCGGATCTAAACAAGCTGACAGGTCAAACTTGGGAAAAAACTAAAACAAAGGTTCGCAAAGCTGTTAAAAAATTGGCAGTGGATTTGCTGAATCTTTATGCTAAAAGAGCTAAACAAACAGGTTACGCTTTTCCTCCTGATATGCCTTGGCAACAAGAATTAGAGGATTCTTTTCCTTACCAACCAACCCCGGATCAGTTGAAGGCAACTCAGGATGTGAAACGCGATATGGAGGGCGATCGACCGATGGATCGCTTGGTCTGCGGCGATGTCGGTTTTGGCAAGACAGAAGTTGCTCTGAGAGCAATTTTTAAGGCGGTTACGGCGGGCAAGCAGGTGGCTTTGCTGGCGCCGACGACGATTTTGACCCAACAGCACTATCACACGCTCTCGGAGCGTTTTTCCCCTTATCCGATCGAAGTTGGTTTGCTCAATCGCTTTCGCACTGAAACTGAGCGCCGGGAGATTCACAAGCGTTTGGCGACTGGGGAATTAGATGTGATTGTCGGTACTCAAGCTGTTTTGAGCAAAGCAATTAAATTTCGGGATTTGGGCTTGTTGGTGGTGGATGAAGAACAGCGGTTTGGAGTTAAGCAAAAGGAAGCGATTAAAGCTCTCAAAACAGAGGTAGATGTTCTGACTCTGACAGCAACGCCGATTCCCCGGACTTTGTATATGTCGCTGTCGGGGATTCGCGAGATGAGTTTGATTGCGACTCCGCCTCCTTCCAGGCGCCCGATTCAGACGCATTTGGCTCCCTATAACCCGGAAGTGGTGCGATCGGCAATTCGTCAAGAATTGGACAGGGGCGGTCAGGTTTTTTACGTGGTGCCGCGGATTGAGGGGATTGATGAGTTGGCCGCTCAGTTGCAGGAGATGGTACCGTCTGCCAGAATTGCGATCGCCCACGGTCAAATGGAGGCTTCGGAATTAGAATCGATTATGCTGACTTTCAGTGCGGCGGATTTCGATATTTTGGTGTGCACGACGATTATTGAGTCGGGTTTGGATATTCCGCGTGTCAATACCATTTTAATTGAAGACTCGCAGCGCTTTGGTTTGGGTCAGCTTTACCAGTTGCGGGGACGGGTGGGACGCGCGGGGATTCAAGCTCACGCTTGGCTGTTTTATCCGAAGCAGAACAAGCTGTCTGATGCTGCAAGGCAGCGGCTGCGGGCAATTCAAGAGTTCGCGCAGTTGGGTTCGGGCTATCAGTTGGCCGTCCGAGATATGGAAATTCGCGGTTCGGGTGATGTTTTGGGTACTGAACAGTCGGGTCAAATGGAGGCGATCGGTTTTGATTTGTATGCTGAAATGTTAGAGGAGGCGATTCGGGAGATTAAGGGTCAGGAAATTCCGAAAGTCGAGGACGCGCAAATCGACCTGACTTTGACGGCGTTTATTCCTGCTGATTACATCGCAGATTTAGATCAAAAGATGAGCGCTTACCGGTCTGTGGCGAATGCTAATACCTCAGAAGAGTTACAGCAGATTCAGGCTGATTGGTGCGATCGTTATGGGCCAATTCCTCTTCCAGCCCAGCAACTTATCCGGGTTGTCGAACTCAAACAAATCGCTAAAAAAATCGGTTTTTCTCGGATCAAACCGGAGAATAAGCAGCACATAGTTTTGGAAACAGCTATGGAGGAGCCTGCTTGGAATTTGCTCAAGGCTAATTTGCCGGAACATTTGCGCTCTCGTTTTGTCTACAGCAAGGGGAAGGTTACTATTCGAGGTATGGCGGTTTTGACGGCCCAAAAGCAATTGGATAATTTGATTGATTGGCTGGGTAAAATGCAGGGCGCTTTGCCGGAAGCAAATCTTTAATTTTAATATATAATCCCCAAATCTCGCGCACCGCCTAAACCACAGAATAATTCCGATGGAACCAGAAAAAATATTACTGCTGTTTTCATGATTGTTTTAGCGACAGAAAGGATTAAAATCGTGAAAAAGTTAGTGAGTATTTTTTTGGCGATCGCGCTAGTGCAAGGAGTCCCAATGGCGGTTCAATCTCAACAAATAATTGACCCGATCGATCGGGTTGTGAATGCAGGATTGATGAATAAAGATGCCAGCGGCAATTTTAATGCTGAGGGCCTTGTCAGTCGCGCCGATTTGGCGGTGATTTTAGTGAAAACTTTTGGTTTGGAACGCCGGAAAACCGCTCAAAAACCGGATATTGAATTGCCGGACGTACCGAAGAGTTACTGGGCTTACAGTGCGATTCAAACTGCTTTGAAAACGGGAACGATGAGTGGATATCGCGACGGAATGTTTTTCCCAAATCAAAGGGTGAGTCGCGCTGAAGCTTTGGCAATTTTTGCTCAAGCTTACGGGGTTTTTCAGTTTCCCGATGCCAGCATTTCGGAGATTTTAGCTAAGTATCCAGATGCAGGGGAAATCCCTAATTGGGCTAGAAAGTCTCTGGCTACTGCACTTTATGAAGGGTTTGTTAATGTTGAACTCGGAACTAATAAGATTAATCCTTTGAAGCCGATGAATCGCGGAGATATCGCTTACGCTTTGAGCAAGTATTTGGAGCGGCAAGTAAGGCCAACTTCTTTGCCTGTCCGGGACGAGGAGCCTCCTAATCGCGGCATGGGAAGGTGATAGTTGTTCTGCATTTAAATTAAATTTTTGGGGCGGGCAGGATGCCCACCCCACAAGAGTTTCAATAAACAGGATTGTGAAAATTAAATGCACACCAGCTTAGTTGTAAGTTGTGGGAACCGTCTTGACGGTGACGACGTTCCTTCTTCCTTCTTCCCTCTTCCTTCTTCCCTCTTCCTTCTTCCTTTTTCCCTCTTCCTTCTTCCCTCTCCCTTCTTCCTTCTTCCCTCTTCCTTCTTCCTTCATCTAGAAAAAGTCGATCGCCCGCCATGCAAAATCCCGGAGATTTGGTGACTGTAAAAGCAGCCATCAAACCCCCAGGATTTAAATTTTTCCTCTTAAACGAGGCTCAAATTATCCCCAGTGAGCTTTAACTCAATCAGCAGTAGCCAATTCGGTACTGCCACCGCCGCGCTTCCGCGTCAGGGTATTGAAAAGCATCTGACCGACTGCTTTAATCAAATTGCCTTCTAACTCCATGAACATCTTCATGTTCATGCCAAAAGCTGCATTAGCTTCGTCAACAATTCGCTCTGCTGTTGCTTCGTCAATCGGCAGTTCGTTCATTGCCTGACGGTAGTTAGCCTTGAATTCTTTTTCATCAGGAATATCCTGGAATTCATAGAAAGCAGTGCCTTCTCCCTCGGTAAGATTCATCCCGCGCTGGGCAATTCCCTTCAGGATTTGTCCGCCGGATAAATCGCCAAGGTAGCGAGTGTAAGAGTGAGCTACTAACAGTTCCGGTGCTGTAGCCGAAATCTCGTGAATCCGCTGCACATAAGCTTTTGCTGCGGCTGACGGAGCTACTTGTTCGCGCCAATTCGCACCGTAGTAGTAAAATAAATCTTGCTCTAAGCTTTGTTTGCGATTCAACTCAGAAAAGTAAATTTTTGAAACAACCGGGTGCTGCTTTTGGCGTTCCATTTCCTCTTCCATTGCCGAGTAGACAAAGTAGAGGTTTCCTACTAACTTCCGGTAAGAAGTTTTTTCTACAACGCCTTTTAAAAAACACTTGACAAAACCGACGTTTTCTGCCATTGTGTGGGACTTTTTCGTTCCCTCACGCAATTTGGTAGCTAAATTGATGCTCATGCTATATTGTCCAACCTTCTATTTTTGTGGTAGTTGATGGATGCGCCAAAAATCTAAAATTTACCTAAGTGTTTACCTTAGATCGATTTGATGAGAGATTGTATTAATTTTTATAACAAAACCTAGACTCAGCAGAAGGCATCCGAAGCTAGAAGGCACAAACAGTTTAGTCATTAGTCCTCAGTCATTGGCTGTTAGCGAATGACTACTGACTAATGACTAATGACTACTGACTACTGGCTAATTTAGATGTCCAAGTCGAGGAGGTTGAGTTTGGGGCCGTAGGTTTCGATGAATTCGCGGCGGGGGGCGACACGATCGCCCATTAAGATCGTAAAGATGCGATCGGCCTCAGCAGCGTCTTCAATCTCCACCCGTTTCAGCGTCCGAGTTTCTGGGTTCATTGTCGTATCCCACAACTGTGTCGGCATCATTTCACCCAAACCTTTGAACCGCTGGATCGTGTAATTAGCATTCGCCGGAAATTCATTGCGGACGAGATTGTTCATTTCGCGATCGCTGTAACAGTAGTAATGATTGCGTCCGCGTTCCACTTTATAGAGAGGAGGGCAAGCAATATAGATGTAACCTTGTTCTACAAGTGCGCGCTGATAGCGGTAGAAGAAAGTCAGCAACAGCGTGCGGATGTGGGCACCATCAACGTCAGCGTCAGTCATAATTACGATGTGGTGATACCGCAATTGACCCGGATCGAATTCCTCGCCTTTGATGCCCAAACCCAGGGCTGTAATTAACGATTGAATTTCGTTATTTTTGTAGATTTTGGCGTCGTCGGTTTTTTCAATGTTAAGAATTTTACCGCGCAAAGGCAGGATTGCTTGGAATTGGCGATCGCGCCCTTGTTTGGCAGATCCGCCTGCCGAATCCCCCTCCACCAAGTATATTTCAGACAGGGCAGGGTCTCTGGAACTACAGTCCGCTAATTTTCCAGGCAAAGGAGACGATTCTAAGACGGATTTTCGGCGCACTAAATCGCGGGCGCGGCGGGCGGCTTCAGCGGCTTTAAATGCCTGAATTGCTTTTTCCAAAATAGCGTCAGCTACTTGGGGGCGAAACTCCAAATATTCTGTCAATACTTCGCCTACCAAGGAATCGACAATTCCCCGAACTTCTGTATTTCCTAGCTTAGTTTTAGTTTGACCTTCAAATTCCGGGTCTGGGACTTTGACCGAAATTACTGCTGTCAAACCTTCGCGAACGTTTTCGCCGGCGAGGTTGGGTTCGTGTTCTTTGATTTTGTTGCGCTTGCGGGCGATCGAATTCATCGTCCGCGTCAAAACTGCCTTCAAACCTTCTAAGTGCGTGCCTCCGTCGATCGTCCGAATGTTGTTAGCAAAACCTAGAACGTTGTCGCTAAAAGCATCGACGCACCACTGCAAAGCCACTTCTATCTGCACGTTGTTGCGTTCTCCTTGCACGTAGATCACTTCTTCGTGCAGAGGCTGCTTTTCGCGGTTCATGTAGGCGATATATTCCTTGATTCCGCCCTCGTAACAGTATGTTTCGATGCGAGGTTCGCTACTTTTGAGCAGTTCCAAACGGTGGTCGCTAAACGTAATTCTCACGCCCGCATTCAAGTAACCCAATTCTCGCAAGCGCCCGGCGAGTGTAGTGTAATCAAATTCAATGCCAGTGCTAAATATTTGAGTATCTGGCAAGAAAGAAACTGAAGTGCCGGTGCGAGTGCCTTTGTTGGGCTTGGCATTAAGTTCAGTAACTGGATTGCCTCTTTCGTAGCGCTGTAAATGTTCTTTTTGGTCGCGCCAAACTGTCACTTCTACCCACTCGGACAGCGCGTTAACAACAGAAATACCTACACCGTGCAATCCTCCAGAAACCTTGTAGCCACCACCGCCAAATTTACCGCCGGCGTGAAGTACAGTCATTACTGTTTCTATTCCCGATTTGCCAGTCTTGGCAACGATGCCGGTCGGAATACCCCGCCCGTCGTCTGTCACGGTAACGGAACCGTCGGCGTTGATGTCAATCTCGATGTGAGTGCAGTGGCCAGCCAGCGCCTCATCTATGGAATTGTCCACAACCTCGTAAACTAGATGGTGGAGTCCTCGCGGGCCGGTGGTACCGATGTACATCCCCGGTCGTTTACGGACTGCTTCGAGACCTTCGAGAACTTGAATCTGGTCGGCGCTGTAGCTGCTGGTCATACAAAAATAGCTCCAATAATGAGGCCTAAAGCCCCGAAAGCTTATAAAATAGGAAAACTCCTAAAATTATAGCACAAAACTGTCAATGGCGATGCTAGGGCATTCTGAATGGAAATTTATCGGGGGGATGCACCCTGTATAGTTTGACTTGGGGATCTATTGACATTTGGTTGCGGCGCTGTTAGCTGGAAGGTTGAGAAGTGCGATCGCCCGTGGCAGTTTACTGCAAATCATTAATATTTTTGTAATTCTTGCTTTCGGCGCAATGCCCGCGCTTTGCGTGCTTCTGCTTCTGCGTCGCGGGCCTCGATCGCCCGTTGGACGATCGCCCCTGCAACTTCCGGGCGGGCTGTCAAATATTCCATCAACTCTTTTTTTACCAAAGATTTAACGATTTCTTGTACTTCCGGGTTAACCAGCCGACTTTTCGTCGCGCCTTCAAACTCGGGATTCGGTAATTTAACGGCAATGACGGCGGTGAAGCCACACTCTAAAACCTCATTCCCCATTAAAACTGGGTCTGTATTTTTGAGTTTCCCCAGTTGGTGCCCGATCGCACTTACCACCCGCCTCACTGCCAATTGAAAGGTGTTAATGTAAGTGCCACCATCGATATTCCGAACGCAGTTAGTAAAACCAAACAGTCGGCTGTAGGAATTATCTTGATTCAGAAGGTGCCACTGACAGGCTATTTCTACTTGTACGTCGTCTCGATCGCCCTGAATGTAAATAATATCTTCGTGCAGCGTTTCCACATCAGAGTTCAGGTAGGAGACATATTCCCGGATGCCGTCGGGAAAACAGTAAGTTTCGATGCAGGGAGAACTACTGCCAAGCATTTCCAAGCGGTTGTCTGTCAATATAATTGTCAAACCGGGATTGAGATAAGCAAGCTGCCGCAGATGAAGGGCAAGAGTGGTGCGATCAAACTGAGTGCCACTCTTGAAAATCTCCGCATCTGGCTTGAAACAAATTGACGTGCCCGTGCGGTTTTCTGGACTCGGTTTCACACTCAGTTGTGTAACGGCGATGCCTTTTTCAAAACGCTGGCTGTAAATTTGCTCCTCGCGCCAAACAGTTACCTGCAACCATTGAGACAAAGCATTGACAACTGCTATCCCAACTCCGTGGATACCTCCAGAAACCTTGTAGCCGTCGCCACTCCTGTCCGCAAAGCAGACAACCGTTAAAACTGCTTCCAAGAATGATTTGCCAGTTTTGGAATGAATCTCGGTGGGAATTCCCCGCCCGTTGTTTGTCACGGTAACGGAACCGTCGGCGTTGAGGTCAACTTCGATGTGAGTGCAGTAACCGGCCAGCGCTTCGTCGATGGAATTGTCAACAACCTCGTAAACTAAATGGTGGAGTCCTCGCGGGCCCGTGCTACCGATGTACATCCCCGGTCGTTTGCGAACTGCTTCGTGATCTCCGAGAACTTGAATCTGGTCGGCGCTGTAGCTGCTGGTCATACAACAATAGCTCCAATAATGAGGCCTAAAGCCCCAAAAGCTTCTAAAATGGGAAAACTTCTAAAATTATAGCACAAAACCGTTAAAGGCGATGCTAGGGCTTTCTGAATGGAAATTTATCGGGGGGACGGAGACGAAGAGTTTTGAGATTACTTCGGGATTTCCGAGGGGTAGGGCCGTCAATCAGTGGAGGGAGAGAGGGGAAAGCAAGGAGAGGAGAGGATTTGAGAGTTTTTATAGGGAAATGTGCGACAGCTTATGCCTAGATTAATTACGATTTGCGGGGCGACGGCGACTGGGAAGTCTGGAGTGGCTGTGGCTGTGGCTTCGCGACTGCAATCCTCGATCCTGAGTGCGGACTCCCGTCAAGTGTACCGCGAATTTGACATCGGAACGGCAAAACCGACGGCGGTCGATCGCACTTGTGTACCGCATCACTTAATTGACATCTGCGATCCGACAGAAACTCTGACATTAGCAGATTACCAACAGCAAGCTCAAAAATTAATTGCTGATGTCGATTTTCCTCTTTGTCCCCCCCTGTTGTTGGTGGGAGGGACGGGCTTATATATTAAATCGATCGTGCGCGGTTTGAAAATTCCGAGGGTAGCGCCGATGCCCGAATTGCGATCGCAACTTGCAGAACTCGGACAATCTCAATGTTACGCGATGTTGCAGCAGGTCGATCGCTCTGCCGCTGAGAAAATTCACCTCAATGATTCCGTCAGAACTTTAAGAGCACTGGAAGTATTTTATGTGACCGGTCGCTCTATTTCTGAGCAGCAGGGTGAAAATCCTCCCAATTATCCTATTTTACAAATTGGGTTGGATTGCGCGATCGATGTTTTGGTCGATCGTATCAAACAGCGCACCGAACAAATGCTAGAACGGGGTTGGATCGCTGAAGTAGAATATTTGTGTAAAAAATACGGCTGCGACTTGCCATTATTGAACACGCTGGGCTATCAGGAAATCAAACAATATTTGGCGGGCGGCATTAAGCTGGAAGAAGCCAAAGAATTAACTATTTTGCACACGCGGCAATTTGCTAAACGTCAGCGCACCTGGTTTCGCGCTTATCCTGAAATTGAATGGTTTGATGTTAGCGCACCTGATTTGTTGGAGCGAGTTTGGCAGAGAGTGCAGGAATTTATGAAATGATTTTATATCGAACTTAAAGATATTTTTAACCGCAGATGAATGCTGATGTAATTTAAATTGATTTGCTAGTTTTTAAACTACAGTAAGTCGAATTTTTGCGTTAACTTTGACTCGGTAAAATTTCTCTAATTCTTTGCCGAAACAAACGCACCGCCGCACGCTGTCCGACTGTTCGGCTTTGTTCGATGAAACCGGGAATTTCTGCAACGGGTAAAAAGGGAAAAGCTAAACTGCGATCGCACAATTCATATTTCCCTTCTACAAGTTGATAAACTTGCAGAGATTCCCGCCGATACCTCCAAAGTTCGGGAACGCCAAGAGCAGCATATATGGAATCTTTATTAACTGAAGAATTTGTGTAATCCGACTCTATTGCTAAATCAGGCGGCAAATCCTCTGGAAGGTTGATCTCTCTTTTGCCTCTGACGCTGGCTTCATTTTGAATGTAGAAACAAGTATCAGGTTCCACAGCACGAGTTAAATCTTCCCGTTCCAGAGTCAGAGAACCAGCTTTCATCACTTCGATTTCTAGCTCGTCTGCTGTAGCTTCAATAAAGCTTTCTATCAGTCCTTTCGGAACTTCATGTTCTAGATGTGGCATCCTGATTTCTAATACTCCTCCATCGTAAGCAATTCTCCAAGCTCTATCGTCCCCAACATCTGCCAGCAATGCTTTAAAAGTTGACCAACTGACACCTTTTAAAATAACTCGGTTTTCTGGGGTAGTTTGCTGCTCTACGGGAGTTGATGTTGTTGTTACCATTTAACAATTCCTTGGTAGCTTCATCAATTTTTATTATAGAGGATAATAGGAGGTTTTTTCTCGTTCCCAGGCTCTGCCTTTTCTCGTTCCCAGGCTCTGCCTAGAAATGCCTGAATCGGAGGCTCTGCCTCGCGGAAATAAGGAGGCAGAGCCTCCGGATATGCGTTCCTAGGCAGAGCCTAGAAACGAGGGGAAATCTGTCAATTAACTGTACAAACTAGCTACATATTCGCCGTAACCGTTATAGGGCAAAGTCGGGCGAGTTTCCCACGACCAACTGTTACCGGGGCCGACTATCCGTTCGCTTGCCTGCGACCATCTGGGGTGCGGCTTGTCGGGTTCGACATTTGCTTCAAAAGCGTATTCGTTGGGGCCGATTGTATTCCAAAAAGTGGCTGGCTGTTTTTCGACAAATTCAATTTTGACGATCGACTTTGCGCCCTTAAAACCGTACTTCCAAGGAATCACTTGCCGCAGCGGCGCACCATTTTGCTTAGGTAATTGTCGGCCGTACAAGCCTGTGGCCAAAAATGCTAAATCGTTTGCCATTTCCTCAATTCGCATTCCCTCGGTATAAGGCCAAGGATAAAATTGCGAAAATACGCTGGCACCTTTGGTAATTTTGGGGTCGTAAAATGATGTGAAACGAACAAATTTGGCATTTGATGTCGGTTCGACATCAGCCATCAGCAATTTCATCGGAAATCCGACCCAAGGAACTACCATCGCCCAGGCTTCGACGCAGCGAAATCTATAAACTCGTTCCTCGATGGGAAATTTTTTGTAGAGGTCGTCAATATCATAAGTGCGGGGATTTTTTACTAAACCGCCTACTTCTACTTTCCAGTTTTCTGTTGGCAAAGCTTGAGCGGCTTGCCAAATAGATTTTGTGCCGCCGTATTCGTAAAAATTGTTGTATTTTGTAGCTAAGGCTTCGTCGGTAATCGCTCGATCGACTTTGGCAAAGGCAGGATTCCGGCTCAATCCCGAATATGCTTGGGTTGAGCTTTGCTCCAAAGCAGTTTTTGAGCTAGCATTGCTTTGGCAGCCTGTCAGCGGTAGCAGCGAAGCAGTCACGCCGGCGCCAATTAAATTGGTCATGAAGCGGCGGCGGTTGAGAAAGGCTGTTTCTGGGGTAATTTGGGGTTCGAGAATTTCCCAAGATTTGGGGACGCGAATTAACGGCATAAGTAATAGTTAAAAGTTAGTAGTTAGTTTGGCAAATTTTGCCTGAGTTTTAATCAGTCAATCAATCGATTTTAGATTTTAGATTGACTCGATAGAACCAAGGAGCAATGATATTTGGCAAGGCCTGGCGATCGCAATGAAAGTATTCGCAATGACAGTATAACGTAATTCGGTCACAGCGAATCCCGCCGCTCGATCAACCTATTAAACCTCGCTCGCAGGAAAGTCAGCAATTATTTACGCGCGATCGACCGCAGCAATTGTGGCGAAAATCTGGGAAACAATTATGATCAAGCAAAGATTCCAATTATTTAATTTGTCCACAGGAAGCGGCACGCACCGCCCCGCTTTCCTCCCCCACCAGCAAGTATGTCGGACGGGGGTCTCCAGCGGAAAGACAAATGAGTTACTGCACCAATCCCAATTGCCAGAACCCCCAAAATCTCGATCGCGCGACAGTCTGCAAAAGTTGCGAGTCGAATTTGCTGCTAAAAGGCCGCTACCGAGTCTTTCACACCCTCGGTCAAAGTCTCACTTGCCGCACCTTCTTAGCCGTCGATGAAGACCAACCTTCGCAACCCCGCTGCGTCATTCAACAGTTCTGCCAACCCGCAGCAGCCGCAGACGGTCAAAACCAGCAAAACCGGACATTTCGCGGCTCAGCCTCAGTTCTCGACGAGTTGGGGAAACATCCCCAAATACCGAAACTGCTGGCATCTTTTGAACTCGAAGGCTGCCAGTATTTAGTGCAAGAATACATCGAAGGCCGCAATTTAGCCGATCGGCTTTCAGAAAAAGGTGTTGTTAAAGAAATTCAAATTTGGTATCTGCTGAGCGAATTGTTGCCAGTCCTGCAATTTGTTCACGAAAATCAACTGATTCACGGAGATATCAAACCGTCCAATATTATTCACCGGAAAACTCCCCAAGCATCCCCAGCTTTGGCAGGGAAAGAGGATTTACATTCCGTGTCTCAGGAAAGTGCCTCTGGGCTAGTTTTAGTCGATTTCGGCGCGGCAATTCCGGCAAACAGCGGGCCGCTCAAAACAGAAACGGTGACAGGTTCTGCGGAATACGCGGCCCCGGAACAAATTAAAGGCAAAGCGATTAAGAGCAGCGACATCTACAGTTTGGGCGTCACTTGCATTCACTTGTTAACGGGAATGTCGCCCTTTGATTTGTTTGACATCAAAGCCGAGAGTTGGGCTTGGAGGCATTATTTGAAAGTACCAGTTTCGGCGCGACTCGGCCGCATCCTGGATAAAATGGTGCAGCGAGAACCATCAAAACGCTATCGATCGACCGAGGCAATTCTCAAAGACATGAAATACGGCCCGGCACCGGTAGACGTGATTCTCAACAAACCCAAGTGGACTTTAGCCATGTGGGGAGGAGCGACGGTTGCTCTGCTTTCGGTAATGCTGGGTTCTCGCTTGCCATCTCCAGTACCGCAGGCTTTCACTTCTAGTAAGCCTGTTTCTAGCATTCCCGAAATTCGGTTCAATCCGCCCCCGATGCAAAATTTTCGCGGTGAGGCATCGCAGTCAGGGCCTGCTGTGCGCACTCTGGCGGATCGAGACAAAAACCCGGTTTGGGCGGTAGCAGTCGCTCCCAACGGCCGCGTGATAGTCAGCGGCAACAACGACGGCACAGTTCACCTGCTGCACAAGCGTCGCGGCAAGCTGCTCAAGGTTTTAACAGGACATTTGGGCCCCGTGTGGTCGGTGGCCGTCAGTCCCGACGGCAGGACGATCGCCAGCGGCGGCGTTGACGGTACGATTAAATTGTGGAATTTCTATTCTGGCAGGTTAATTCAGACTTTGGACGGACACGAAGACGGCGTGTTCTCGGTGGTTTTCAGTCCCGACAGCCAAACCGTAGCCAGTGTCGGTAAGGACAAAACTTTGAAACTGTGGCAAGTCGAAGGCGGGGTCGAGTTGGAAACTCTCAAGCGGGTTTTTGACGAGGTGCAGTCGGTGGCTTTCAGTCCCGATCGAGAAACTTTGGCGATCGGCAGCAGCGACGGTAAGATCAACCTGTGGAACTGGCACACTGGGGAATTGAAAGAAACTATTTGGGGTCATTCCGAGGGGGTTTGGTCTCTGGCCATCAGCCCGGACGGTCAAACTCTCGCCAGCGGCAGTTGGGACAAGACGGTGAAGTTGTGGGATATCAGCCCCAATAATCAGTCCGGGCAGCCCAACGGTTATCTGCTGCGGACTTTGATCGGCCATTCCGACAAGGTTAAGTCCTTGGCTTTCAGTCCCGACGGAGACAAGCTGGCCAGCGCCGATTTGAGCGGGACTATCAAGCTGTGGCGGATGGGTTCCGGCGAAATGACGGGCACGCTGAAGGGTCATTCTACTTGGGTGGAATTGGCTTTTAATCCTCAGGACAAAACTCTGATCAGCGGCAGTTTTGACGACACGATTAAGGTGTGGCGGCTGTCTCCTTAATTTGTTCGATTGTCCGCTATAAAATTATCAGAATCCCCAACCAAAATCAAAGATTCTGGTTGGGGATTCTGATAATCGGCGATTGAAATCGCTGCTGGTATACAAACTTTTATCCGCTCCAAGCTGACTAAAGTATATATTTAGGCAGTCCCGCCGTTAACGCGGATATTTTGTCCGGTAATCCACCGGGCTTGTTCGCTGCACAAAAAAGCCGTCACATCGGCAATATCTTCAACCTTTCCGAGTCTTCCCAAAGCAGCCATTTGAGTAAATCTTTGTATTTGTTCGGCGGTTTTGCCGACTGTAAAGAGTTCTGTATCCGTTGGACCCGGAGAAATCACATTAACTGTAATTTGGCGATCGCCCAATTCCTTCGCCAGCGATCGAGTTAGCTGTTCCACCGCGCCTTTTGTCGCCACGTAAGCCCCGTAAGTTGGCAGTAGCATCGCCGTTGTCGAACTGGAAAAATTGACAATTCTTCCTCCGTCTGCCATCCGTTTAGCAGCTTCTTGACAAGCAAAAAACGTGCCTTTAACGTTAATTGCAAAAAGATTATCAAACTCTGCTTCGGTAACTTCCGCTACAGGTTTGTAAAGAATTACTCCCGCATTATTGACTAAAATATCGACTTGTAAATAGGTTTCCAGAGTGCGATCGAACAAATCGCGAATTTCTGCGGTTTTGCTGACATCGGCTTGCACGGCTAATGCTTTGCCGCCTGCTGCTTCAATCGCTGACACAACTTCTTTTGCTTGCTCAGATCCTCTGGCGTAGTTGACGACTACTGATGCGCCTTCTTCGGATAATCGGAGGGCGATCGCGCGTCCAATTCCCCGCGATGCACCAGTCACAATTGCCACTTTTCCTGCTAGTGATGCCATGAGATTTCCTCTGCAATTAGCGTTGATACTGGTTCAAAATAATCATACTATTTTTTTCCGCATTCCGGTACAGAAACAAATTTAAAATCTCAAATAATCAGAATATCCCTCGAAATCGCGGTTGCTAACTAACACTTGTGGTAAAGTAGTATCGGCTGTTAAAGTAAAATCTATGACCGTAAATTCCGAGTTAGCAGAGCAGTATTTGTCAGCGGGCGAGACCCTCCAGAAATCAGGAAAACTTGAGGAGGCGATCGCTCAATATCAAAAATTACTAGCGCTCAAAACGGATGAGGCTGTTGCACTCAACAAGATAGCAGAAATTTATTACGCGCAACAGAAATATGTAGAGGCGATCGCCTCCTGTTACCAAGCACTTCGCCAGCAACCGAATTTCGCCGCCGCCTACAAAACTCTAGGCAATATCCTGCAAGCCCAAGGCAAAATAGACGCCGCGATTCGTGCATACTCCAAGGCGATCGAATTCGACCCTAATTTTGTCGAAGCATATGTTAATTTGGGCAGTATGTTTTACAAACAAGGCAGGCTCGATGACGCCATAACTTACTACCAAAAATCTATTGCTCTTCAACCAGATTTAGCCGTCGCTTATTGGAATTTAGGCAAAAGTTTGGAAGATCAAGGTCGAATCAATGAAGGTTTATTTTATCAAAAAAAAGCTCTAAATTTACAGCCGGACTTAGAAGGTAGAAGCAATTTAGTAAAAAATAACACTTACTGAAGAGGAATGTTATAGTCGAAATAATTCAATCATTAACGATGCAAGCTGGATCGAAATGGAAATTAACCAGAATCCGCTCGAATTGCTAACGGCTAAAGTACGAGAAACTGTTGCCGATACCCAAAACTTAGCCAACGAAATCGCAGCAAAAGTTGAGGAAAGTGCAACTGTATTAACGGCGTGGGTACAATCAGCGCCAAGTTCAATGGTTAGTGCCGGGGCGATCGCCAGTCAAGAAGCTTTTAAAATAGCACATAACATCCGTTTTGAGAACCTGCCAACAAATCTGCAATTCAAATTTGCTAGGGCTGGGGTGCGTGACGGAATGCGAAACGTTCAAGAAGCAGCAAAAGTATTTGAATCTATACCCGCCCAAATTCGTGCTCAAGGCCCAGAAGCAATTCGCAACTTCTGTCAAGATAAAGATTGGAGTCACATCCAAGCGCACGTCAATGGAGGCGGAAGCGAAGCGGCTAACGGGATTTTTGAATATTTTTGGGTGAATCGTGCTCGCGGTGGTGCAGACATGACTGCCGCAGAATTAGCAGTAGCTAAGCAAGTTTTAGCGGATGCAGCGTTTAAAGCAGCAGTTGCGGAAATCGTTGGGGCTGCAATGAAAGGGGCGATCGCAGCAGCAGTAATTGAGTTAATATTTTCTATCTTAGAAAATTCGCTATTGTGCGTTGAAGGCAAAATTACCCAGTCAGAGTTAGTGGAAGAAGTCGCCGCTGCCACCGCCAAAGCTGGCATTGCTGGCGGTGTTATTACTGGCATTCTGTTAACGCTGTGCATGATATTTCCCCCCATTGCCGCGCTTTTAGGTGCCGCAGCGATGCCCTTGGCGGTTGCAGGTATTGGTTTTATGGGAATTCGCGCCTGGGAAATCTTTTGTCACGGCGATCGCCTATTTGGTATTACGGAACAAACACAAAAATTTTTGGGGCTGACTGAAGCGACAATTTAAACAGTTGACAGTTGACAGTTATGATACCCGAATCAAACCGTTTATGAAGCGCGGATTTAAGACTATATTCATTAGGTTATTTATGTCCGCGCTTTTGGGTGGCGGTTGCTTGTAGCAACATTTTCAGATGATTGGGAAATATAAATAGTATGGATTCAGTAGCAAAAACTCAAGATCAGCAGCATCCGCAATACAAGCGCGATCGAGCCAGTGTCGATAGTTTATTAGTAGGAGAAGCAACCGACTACAATTTATCGGAATTAGCAAGATTAATAATTCGCTACCGAGGCTTTCCCGGCGCTAGAGATATTCAATCCGACTTAAAAAAAGTCCTGCAAAAATGGAATCATAGCGAAGAAAGTCTTTACGAACAAACCCGTAAAATTCACGCCAAAGGTGAAGTTTACAGGAAACAAAAAAGCGATCAAGAAGATTGGCTTTAATCTCAAATCTGCAACTTCCAGGAAGAGCCTGGAAGCAACAGTCAACAGTCAACAGTCAACAGTCAACAGTCAACAGTCAACTGTTAACTATTTTCAAACCATCTCTGGCGAAACTTGCATTGCCGGCTGCGGCTGGAACTGGAACAGCGAATAAACCACATTGCGGCGGATATCCGTCATCATGTCCAAAAACAGCTCGTAACCTTCAGTTTTGTACTCGATTAACGGGTCTTTCTGCCCGTAACCGCGCAGCCCTACAGACTCGCGCAAAGCATCCATTTGTTGCAAGTGTTCCCGCCACAAAGTATCAATTTGCTGCAAAATAAAGAACCGTTCCGCATCTCGCATCAATTCAGCTCGGATTGCATTAACTTCCGCTTCTTTAATGTCGTAAGCATTGCGGACTTGTTCGTGCAGGAATGTTTTAATTTCCTCAACGGACAAATCTTCTAGCTGATCCGGTGTCATGTCAGCCAGCAGATAAACAAATTCCTTTACCTTGCTCACAAGTTTGTCGAGTTCCCATTCTTCGGAAGGTAAATCGGGATTGATGTATGCTCCCACGATGTCGTCCATCGTCTGTTCGGCATACTTAATTACCTGTTCTTTGGAGTCCAAACCTTCCAATACTCGGCGGCGTTCTGCATAGATTGCTCGACGCTGATTGTTCATCACTTCGTCGTATTCAAATACCTGCTTGCGGATATCGTAATAGTAGGTTTCGACTTTTTTCTGAGCGCCTTCGAGGGAACGAGTCAGCATTCCAGATTCGATCGGCATATCTTCCTCAACACCGAAAGCCTTCATCAAACCGGCCACCCGTTCGCCGCCGAAAATCCTGAGCAAATTGTCTTCCAAACTCAAGAAAAACCGCGTAGAACCAGGGTCTCCTTGGCGTCCCGCCCGGCCGCGCAACTGATTGTCGATCCGGCGCGATTCGTGGCGTTCAGTACCGATGACGTGCAAGCCTCCCAACTGCACGACTTCATCGTGTTCGGTGCTGGTAAAAGCATCGTATTCCTTGCGAGTTAAATTGTAAGCTTCCCGCAATTTTTGAATTACCGGGTCTTTTGTCGGCGCTTTTTCCGAAGCTATAGCCACGATATCATCGGCTTGCAATTCCGTGAGCGATCGCGCGCCGTACTCCTTCACCGCCAATTCCACCGCCGCCACGAGCATTTGTTCGGCATTTTTCGATAGCTGCGTCGGGAAAATCTGCGCCGAAGCTTTCCAAGACTTTACCTTTTTCTTAGTCGGATCAAAACCTTGAGGTGCGGGGCGGCCACCAATACCAGGCACTTGCACCACCGAAAAATCGTCGTCATCCTCGGGTTGCACAATTCGGGGCATAAGATACTCGCGCAACTTCAGGCGGCCCATGTACTCAGAATTACCGCCCAAAATGATGTCTGTACCGCGCCCGGCCATGTTCGTGGCGATCGTCACAGCGCCTTTGCGTCCGGCTTGAGCGATAATTTCCGATTCCCGCTCCACATTTTCCGGTTTAGCATTGAGCAAATTGTGAGGAATTTTGCGTTCCAGCAGCAGCCGCGACAGCAACTCCGACTTTTCCACGCTCGTAGTACCCACCAGCACCGGCCGACCGATTTCGTGCATTTCCGCGCAGTCTTGGGCGATCGCATTCCACTTGCCGGCCTCCGCCTTGTAAACCATATCCGAAAGGTCAGTGCGGCTCGTAATCCGGTTAGTGGGAATCAGCGTCACTTCCAGATTGTAAATCTTCTCAAACTCCGTCTCCTCAGTCTTTGCCGTCCCAGTCATCCCCGACAGCTTCGGATAAAGCAAAAAGAAATTCTGATAGGTAATCGTCGCCAGCGTTTGAGTTTCCGGCTGAATTTCCGCGTGTTCCTTGGCTTCGATCGCCTGGTGCAAACCGTCGCTCCAGCGCCGTCCCGGCATCACCCGGCCCGTAAACTCATCGACAATCACGACTTCGCGATCGGGAGTGACGATGTAGTTAATATCCTTAATAAACAATTCCTTCGCCTTAATCGCATTAAAAATGTAATGCGCCCAAGGGTCAGCCGGGTCGTACAAATCCGTAACACCCAACAACCGCTCAGCTTCACCAAACCCTTCATCGGTCAGTAGCACATTCCGAGCCTTTTCGTCAACCTCGTAATGTTCTTCATTTTCCTTTCTCAGAGCAGCAGCTACCTCAGCCGCCCGCATATACTTCTCGCTGGGGCGTTCCACCTGGCCGGAAATAATCAGAGGCGTCCGTGCTTCATCAATCAGCACCGAGTCAACCTCGTCAATCACGCAGAAATTAAAAGGACGCTGCACTACATCTTCCATGACAGTAGCCATGTTGTCGCGCAAATAGTCAAAGCCGACTTCGCTGTTAGTCGCGTAGGTAATATCGCAGTTATAATTTTTCTTTCGTTCCACCTGATCCATGCCCTGCTGAATCAGTCCCACAGTCAATCCCAGGAAGCGGTGCACCTGTCCCATCCATTCTGCATCCCGCCTTGCGAGATAATCGTTGACGGTGATGATGTGTACGCCTTTACCGTTGAGGGCGTTGAGGTATGCCGGCAGCGTCGCCACCAGAGTTTTACCTTCACCGGTTTTCATTTCGGCAATTTGGCCTTTGTGCAAGATGATGCCGCCGAGGAGTTGGACATCAAAGTGGCGCAGTCCCAAAACCCGCTGTCCCGCTTCCCGCACCACTGCAAAAGCTTCCGGCAAGATTTCGTCTAGGATCTCTTTCTCCTCGTTGAGAGATTTAGCTTTTGCCAGACGTTCTTGAAACTCCGCAGTTTTGCCTCTGAGGTCGTCGTCTGAGAGTGCGCGGAAGTCTTCTTCCAAAATATTGATATCAGCTACCCAAGGCTGAAATTTTCTAAGTTTGCGCGCGTTGGGATCGCCTAGCAGATTTTTAAACATGGCAGGAGAGGCAGATTTTTAATAATTTAGCTATTAGCTTTCAGGGTTACGGGCTGTAGTGTTAGCCACAACATATACCCTCCCCGATTGTAGCAACCATTGGCTGTCCTGAGCCGTCGAAGGCGTCTTTGGGGGCGATCGGGCAAACCGGGTTTCTTGAGTCGGAGTGGGTAATTTCTGGATCAATTCCCCTGACTTGCCACCAAATCCCACAACACATCAATACCTGAACCGACATATGCTGTATCTTGAGGGCGATCAATCCATTGCGCGACCGCAGGCAAAACCTCACTAGATTTCAAACTCAACTTGCCCAAGGCTTCTACTACCGACCAAGACCTGCTATCCTCTTCATCTTCGAGACGTAACAGCAGGGCGCTGATGACTGCTTCTGAAGTATTTCCCAACTTACCCAAGGCTTCTGTTGTCTCACGGCGCACCCAGTCCTCCTCATCTTCGAGACTTCGCAGCAAGGCACTGATGACAGATTCTGAAGCATTTCCTAACTTGCCCAAGGCTTCTGCTGCCCAGCCACGCACATCCTCGTTCCCATCTTCGAGACGTAACAGCAAGGCGCTGATGACGGATTCTGAAGCATTTCCTAACTTGCCCAAGGCTTCTGCTGCCCAGCCACGAACCAAGGGAGTTTCGGGAGACTTTATAAATCAGCTCTTAACGAACGTCAACAGATATCGAAAAATGACCACTATTATCACCAGTAAGTGGATCGTTTATTCCTAAATATAATTCTCCTTCATTTATGACAGTTATCTCTTTGTCCGCACCTATTTCAAATAGTTCACCACTTGCAGATATTTTCCCAACTAGCAATCCCGCTGGTCCTCCACGAAAGAAACATTCTGCGTGAGGGCAAAGGGTGTTGGAATTACCTGCGGGAGTGGCTTCCCCATAAGATCCATGGTTGGGCCAAACAATGATTACACCTGATGCTCTTACTCTTAAAACTTGACCAGCTTTTACATATATACCTGTTGGAGACAACCCAAAAAAATCTCCACGTAATGCTATCTCTTTGTGTAATTTACTGGATAGAATATTTGTACCTAATGCGAAGTAGCTTATTGCTCCAGTCATAACAAACAAACCTAGAATAATCGCAGGTACATATGGCTTGAGTTGAAATTTTGGTTGCAATTTTGCTAAGGCCACCTGTGCATTGGGTAACCGCTTTTCCAGATGGGGTTCAGTCATCTGCTTTAACCATTTTGTGAAAGCAGGACTGATATTAGGAGTAGATCGGAATTGAATTTGCAGGTTTTTTTGTGGTAGTTCCGTTGGGTGTTTACCAGTCACTAAATAAATTAGAGTTGCTCCTAACCCATAAATATCAACCGCAGGAGTAATGTGTCCAGTAAATTGTTCGGGCGGCATATATCCATAGCTACCGACCAATGTCATGGTTCCTTTTTCTACCATAGTCTGTGTACCGACCGCTCCAAAATCTACCAAGTGGATTTGGTCTGCAATATCTCCAAAACCATCGGCTAACAAAATATTGCTTGGTTTAATGTCTCTATGGATTAAAGGGGGACGATGTCCATGGAGATATATCAATATTTCTAAGATTTTCTGGGCAATTTGCCGCAGTTCCGCTTCACTAAACCCATGTCCAGATTGTAAGTATTGCTCCAGGGATTTTCCTCTAATATATGTTTGAACCAATGCTATTCCTTTATTCTTTTGTGAGTTGATTTCTATATAGTCTAGATAACGAGGAATCGCTGGATGAGAAAGGGTTTTCAGTGTTTTTATTTCTCGCTTGAATAGTTTTATATCTGCCCAAGTAAGATTTTGACCAAACCAAAGAATTTTAACTATAACTTGTTGTTCAGTTTGTTGGTCAATTGCCAGGAAAACTTCTCGGCCTGCTTTTTGACTGAGTCGTTCTTGAAGTTGATATCGATTTTTCAAAATCATAAAAATTAGGGATGTATTCTAGTCAGATAGTCAATTCAATAATATCCTAAACTTTGTCTAAAAAATGGGTGGGCTACTGATGTAAAGTTACCTTACTTAAATCAGGGCAAATCCTGTCAGAAGTTTGTAAAAATCCCGTAATATACAAAGAGTTAGGAGAGTCGAAGTAAAAACATAACGTTAAGTTTAATGCGAATTTCATAACTCGTCAACAACAGAAAATCTTTGCTCTTCCCAAATTGCCCCTAACTGTACCCCAACATTATAGGGCAAAACATTTACACTAGCTCCTGTATCCAGTAAACCCATAACCTCAACAAAACGATTTTGATAAGTTAGTGTTAAAGGCAGATACGGAACATCAGCTAAAACACCCATTCCATCTCGTTTAGGTTGAAAAGGATATCGCCTACTATTAAACATTTTGAGTTTGTTTCTGCTCTGTTTCTAGTAACTGCGTCAATTGCTCAGCAGCACTATTAGAAGTATGCACTGAATATATAATTTCAGCAGATTCATTACCCATTACAATTCCTTCTTCTTTCGCCAATTCTGCTATTAAAAACAGCATCATTTGAAACTTTTCAGCACGAGACAATTGCCGAAGTTGGGCTAATAATTCAAGATTTGACATAAAACGCCATAGAATTAGTTTTTACATTTTATCATGACCTTGAGATTTCAACCGCTCCAAAACAGCACAGCCAATGCGTAAATTTTGAACGGGCCGAAGAGCCCGCCCCGATCGCCCTTATTGAAAAAGCTGTCACATCTCAGGCCAGATAAACCCTAGTTTTAAACAGGTCTGGGCACTTCGTAAGTCAAAAAGTCATAGGCCATTTTCGTATTCGGAAAAATTGCCTGCGCTTCCTTGAGCAAATCATCCAGGACGATCGCATTCCCGGGAGCGTAACGCGGGCTAAAATGCGTCATAATTAGCTGTTTCGCCCCAGCAATCGAAGCCACTTGAGCCGCCATTGTCGAAGTTGAATGCAGGCGATCGAAGGCCATTTGAGCATCTTGATGAGCAAAAGTAGCTTCGTGCACCAACAAATCAGCATCCTTCGCCAATTCCACCGCCCCGTCACAAAAAACCGTGTCAGTACAATAAACAAACTTGCGCCCGATTTGATCCGGGCCGCAAAAATCCGTACCTTTAAACTGTCGCCCGTCCGATAACTTTACCGTCTTTCCTTGTTTTAATTGACCGTAAAGCGGCCCCGAAGGAATACCCACAGCCTTCGCTTTTTCTACATCAAAATGTCCCGGACGGTCTTTCTCAGTTACTCGATAACCAAAAGCAGTAACTCGGTGCTTCAAAGGGCCGCAGCTAACAATATATTCGTCATCTTCATAGATGACTCCCTCGTGAATTTTGTGTACCTTAACCGGGTAAGAAAAATGAGTTTGAGAATAGCGAACGCCAGCTTGCAAATATTCTTCAAGTCCCGGAGGCCCGTAAAGATCGATGCGCTTGACATTCCCCGCCAAACCGCAGCTAGCCAGCAAACCCATTAAGCCGAAAATGTGGTCGCCGTGCAGGTGAGTGATGAAAATGCGGCTTAGTTGGCTGACTTTTAGGTCGCTGCGGAGAAACTGGTGCTGAGTTCCTTCGCCGCAGTCAAACAGCCACAGTTCCGCTCGCTGGGGCAACCGGAGGGCGATGCTGGAAACGTTGCGCGATCGCGTGGGGACGCCGGAGCTAGTTCCGAGAAATGTAATCTGCAAGAGTCAAATCACCTCAATTAAGTCTTTAAAAATATGTTACATATATCCAGAGTGCGGCAAATCCGACATACAGGAAATAGTCGCAGCCAGGAACCGGGATAAATCGCTGTTCCTGCGAACATCTAGTTGCTAAAATCATTTTCGACAACGGCACAGAGTGCCAAACCCAATTCTAACGTTTTCTTTCTTTCGTTCCTCTTCCTTTTTCCCGAACCCCAGCTTCCCCTTAAAACTTGTCAAACATATACAGCATAAAAGGAAAATTTTCAAATGCAGTCAGGAGTATTTTTTGCTTCCGTTCTTTCGACATTAAAAAAACGCTACTTTTGGATTTCGTTGTTGTTTTGGCTGGTAATGGTAGCCCCAGCCCAGGCCGCGCTGATTTTGCGAGTTGCGGTACAAGACGGGGCAAGTCAGATAAAAGTCGGGAGTTCTACTAAGGCTGCAATCCGCGACGGCAGCGGGCGCAATTTGGGCGAACTGTCGGGAAACAGTTCTCAGTCGGCTCAATTTCGATCGGGAAAAGTGGCGATCGGTCGCTGGGCCGCCAACCAAGTTTGGATCGAGCCGACGGGAAACGGTTATGTCTGGATTGGCGATCGTTGGTATCGGGGACGCACGCTTCTAGTTCCCGAAAAAGGAGGCTTGACTGCCGTCAACTACGTCGATATCGAACAGTATCTCTACAGCGTTCTCGGCGCAGAAATGAGTGGCAATTGGCCTATTGAGGCTTTGAAAGCCCAAGCAGTCGCCGCCCGCTCCTACGCTATCCACCAGCGCCTCAAAAGCGACACCGAGCTTTACGACGTGGACAATACTCAGTCTTCGCAGGTTTACAAAGGACTGCAAACAGAATCTTCTGGGACTTATTCCGCAGTCGATGCAACCGCCGGTCAAGTTCTGGCCTACAACGGTCAGATTATTTTAGCCGTTTTCCACTCTGCCTCTGGGGGACATACTGAAAATGTCGAGGATGTTTGGACGGAACCGCTGCCTTACCTGCGTGCTGTTCCTGACTTCGACCAAGGGGCGCCGGTTTACCAGTGGAAAGAAAATTTTTCTCGCGCCCAAATCAGCAGCAAGATTTCTGGCGTGGGCAATGTGATCTCGATCAAGCCAGAACGGACTACGGCTTACGGGAGCGTTTTGAGGATGAAAGTAGTTGGAGATGGCGGTTCTAGGGTCATGACCGGCGCAGATTTACGCCGGGTTTTAAGTTTGAGGAGTACCCGCTTTACCGTGATTCCTCAGTATGCCGGCGGTGGGAAACCAAGGAATAGCAACCAAGCTCCTACTGGTTTTCAAGTTGCTGGCAAAGGTTTCGGTCACGCTGTAGGAATGAGTCAGTGGGGGGCCTATAATTTGGCCAGGCAGGGATACGGCTACCAGCAGATTTTGTTGCACTATTACCGGGGTGCTACTTTGGCTAGAATTGCAGTGCAGTAACTGTTGGGAAGGGGGAAGGAAGAAGGGGGAAGGAAGAAGGAAGAAGGAAGAAGGAAGAAGGAAGAAGGGGGAAGGAAGAAGGGAAAAACAGCTATTTCTGTATCCGTGACTTCCGTGTCGTGAATACAGGGAATTGGAAAGGGGGAATTGGGAACTGGGAATTGGGAATCACTAATGACTCATGACCCCGCCCAAAAACGGATACAAGCCCCCAACTCCTGTCCTGGATAGATGAAAATTTTAGACTCTTGTTCAAGCTCTTAGATTCATCTGTTGAGTAAATGTCAAATCTTTCGACTGAGCGATCGCACCGAAGTCTAAAATCTCAAATCTAAAATCGACTGACTAATGACTAACTACATTAAGGATTGCTATGCAAAAGTGGGAGTATTTATTTGTGGATGCGAATATGTATCCTTTTGGAAACAAGCTTATTAGTTTATATGTAAACGGTGAAGAACAGCGAGATTGGAAACAAGGCTCGCTGCATCTATTTGTCAACCAGTTGGGGGAGGAGGGGTGGGAACTTGTGAGTTTGTATCACGACTCGAAGTATGACCAAAATTGTTTAATTTTTAAACGCCCTAAGATTATTTAAAAAAAATCGGAGTATAAAAAATTATGACATCAATAAAGCTTGACATTTTCCACTCTTCTTAGCAACGAGCTAAAAGCCCGTTCCGCAACCAATATATTTTAATTGTGGAACAGGCTTCCTGTCTATTATTGAAAAATCTGCCAGATTTTAGTTCAACCTAACTTAACAACAAATAACTGTTTTTTGTCATTAGTATTACAAGTTTTCCGAGCGTTCGATTCTGCGCTGCCATTCGGCATCTATTTTTGCTGACTGTTCTAGTTCTTGTTGGGTTAACTCGGTTTCTGTTGTATAAGCTAAGTCTTCTTCAGTCAGAAGGTTTTCTCCTGCAAATTCCCGAGCGTAAGCCAGTTTTTGGAGCAAATTGGCATCGGGTTCGTTTAATAACCTCGCTCGCTGCTGACGCTCTTGATTGCGGGCTTCTATCCGGCTATTTTTCCACTGAATCCAGAAGTAGCGAATTAAAGGAATTGCGAGAAATCCGACGCCGTAAATCAGGAGCATTGGATAAACAGCGCTGACGAAACCGATAAATCCACCTGCGATCGCACTTTTAGCTAATAAATTTCCTAAAACTAACGCACCGACAAGATTGACGGCTCCTAACCCTGCTGCGAGCATGATTTGTCCTGAACTGGCGTGGCTGAAACGCCACAGCATTTCTCGCAAATAAGCTGCTACTGGTTGAGGATTTTTCTGGACGGCTGTGGTTTGCAATTGCGGGAAATGGTAGACAATTTGCCCTTCGGGACTGACTTCGGGGCGGCCGTCAAAACGGGCGAGAGCAGGTAACATATATTCTTCGTATTCTCGGCTGTATCCCTGTCCGAGATTGTCGAGATACGGGGCAATTTGTTCAGCGGCGACGGCGCCTCGGTTGTTGCGAATTGCCGTGGCAATATCGCTCCATTTGCGCTCTTCTAGATTGTGATTGGGATTGCCGTCTCCAAAGAGAAAGGAGAAAACTGCTTCCAGAAAACTCATCTGGGGTTTTTGGCCACTTAAGCGCGATCGCTGGTAGTAAGGTTCGTCATGGTTCCAGTAAAATATCCAGAGTAAGTCGTTCCAGAAGTAGGGAAAAAAGAAAAAGCCACCGCCTCTGTTGCCGCCCCCACCATCTCCTCCTCCTCCTCCCCCGTTATTGTCGCTGCCGCTGGAGAGTAAAAGCGTGATAGCAACAAAAATTAAGAGGATAGAAGCTACCAGCACAACACCGAAAGATATCCGAATCAGATAAAATAGAATGCGCCAGATTTTTTGCCACCATTCCTGCAACTGCAAGCGCAAGAATTTGTTTCGCAAAATATCTCGAAAGTTTTTGGGAAATAGGTAGGCAATGTCGCCGGATTCTGCTACTTGCAGGTTGCCGCCTGCTTCGGAGGCGAGGGTTAACAGTTCTCGCTGCGCAAAATTGACATCTAATCCAGCTTTTGCCGCCACGTCTCCAACCGTAACGCGGTAGCCAAGTTGTTCGACGGCTTGCATAATGGTGGGATTCGGAGCCATAGGTTTCTCTCTGTGAAAATTACCCGGTTATTTTTATTATATATTGCGGGAATTCGAGCTGGTTTTCGTGTCCTGGTTTCTGATTTTTTTTGCCTGCCCTTGACTTTGGGGCAAAATATTGCTAGTGTTTTGCCGAATAACTTTTAAGTGTTGGCTAAACCCGCATAGCTTAATAAAACTTTGCGATCGAATTTCTCCTCGGCAGGCTATTTGCTGGTTTCCCAAAAGGGGCAACGGCGGGGGATTGTGGGTAAAGTTAGTAGGGTACGGTGCGCGATCGCCCGTTGGCGTTAGCGAAGCGAGCCGAAGGAAAGCTCTCGAAGAGGATCGCCCCTGCACCCTACAGCAGAACTTTTACCTTCTGCACGGGTTTTTATAAGTTTTGTGTAGAGTGCCAGAGATATGTTAAAGAAATCTAGTTTTTTTGCAAGTCTTGCAAGAGTTCTATAAAATAGATAGAGCTTGTGCGAGTGTTAAACCCAAGGGCGTGTTTTAAGGTTCGCACTTGCGATCGAGTAGGCTTTTTAGCGCTCTCAACACAACTGCCAACTAAAACAGTTGCGCAATTATTAATAGGAAAACTTTACAGGCTAATTTTTCTGATTAGCCGCTAACCAAAGAATCGCATATGCCAAGAACTCAACGCAACGATAACTTTATTGACAAAAGTTTCACGGTAATGGCTGATATCATCCTGAAGATTATGCCGGCGAAAAAGCAAGCGAAGGAAGCTTTTGCTTATTACCGGGATGGTATGTCAGCTCAAGCAGATGGCGAATATGCTGAAGCGCTGGACAATTATCATGAGGCGCTGAAGCTGGAGGAAGATCCTTACGATCGCAGTTATGTCTTGTACAATATGGGCCTGATCCATACTAGCAACGGCGAACACGATAAAGCTTTGGAGTATTACGACGAGGCCCTAGAGCTCAATCCGAGAATGCCGCAAGCGCTGAATAATATTGCTGTGATTTACCACTATCAAGGGGAAAAGGAAAAGGAAGCTGGCAATTTTGAAGTGGCGGAAGGGCTGTTTGATAAAGCTGCGGATTATTGGAAGGAGGCTATTCGCTTGGCCCCGAACAATTACATTGAGGTGCAAAATTGGCTGAAGACGAGTGGCAGATCGCAGATTGATGTGTATTTTTAAGGCGAGTTTTTAGTAACGATATGCTCTCATGGGTTATTGGTTATTATAACCAAAAAATAACCAATAACCAATAACAACTAACCACTAACAACCAACCAGTTCCCAATTCCCAATTTTTATGATTGACAGAGAAGAAGTTCGGAAAGTAGCGAATTTAGCTAGATTGGAATTAACGCCTGAAGAAGAAGAGCAGTTTACCGGTCAACTGAACGGTATTTTGGATTATTTTGAGCAGTTGAGCGAACTGGATACGAGTAAGGTGCAGCCGACAACGCGGGCGATCGATGTTAGCAATGTAATGCGATCGGACGATTTGCAACCTTTTGCTAACGGAGAAAGTATTTTGGAGGGAGCACCCGATCGCGATGGGGAGTTTTTTAAAGTTCCTAAGATTATGTAGCTTTATAGTGATAAATCTGTAATGTTCAGTCTTGGGATCACAGTCAGTCATGTACGTATTAATTGGTGGAGCAGGAATGATGGGGCTGAGTTTAGCCCAGCAGTTATTAAACGTCGGTCATACGGTTGCAATCATTGATGTTGACCCGCTTGCCTGTCGCTTTGCTCGTGAAAAAATCGGAGTGATGACATTTGAAGGCAGTGCAGTTAGCACAACGGTTCTTCTGGAAGCCGGAATTAAACAAGCAAGCGCAGTCGTTGCATCACTGAGGAATGATGCACTGAATTTAGCGCTGATCACCCTATCCAGGAGCTATGGCATTTCTCATATTGTGGTGCGAATGCGCGATCGCGAATTCATGGAAGCCTATCGACTTGCCGGAGCCAGTCACATCATCAGCACGATTGATTTGGCAGTCGCAACAATGGCAAACGCGATTGAATACCCTCAAATCGAATCGATGATGCACTTTGAACAAGGACAAGTCGAGGTGCTAAAGCTGCCCGTTCCAGGCGATTGCAATGTGGCAGGTCGCAGCGTTGCTCAAATTGCTCAAGACCCCCGCTTTCCTACAGGTTCGCTGATTATTGGTTATCAATGCCATGCCTGCGCCAATCTGGAGATTCCGAACGGCAATACTGTTCTTGAAGCAGGCTCTACAATCCTGGTCGTGACCCGTCCAGAGCTAGTTCACCCCATGATTGATTACCTCGGCATTCGCGCTAGTCATCTGCCAACGTTAGAAGTTTCTCATCCAAATCTTTGATGTAAGGATGAACCAGATCCTCTGGAACAATTCGCTTGCGGAGCGCATCGCTAACGGCTCCTTTTTCTGCTAGGAGCAATCGCCGTCGAATCGTATCTAGCCCGCTGCGATCGCCCTCTATTTGACCGGCCCGATGTTTATTGTAGAGATCGCGCAGCACTCGCTCAGAGTGTGCTACTCGTGCTTGATACGATGCCCATAACTCTTCGTAAACTGCCTTCGGTAACACGCCAGATTTCAGCAAACTATCTAGCTCATCTTGAGCCGCTTTGGAAGCGATCAACTGAATCTGTAACTGCCCAGCTTCCTGCATTACATCAGAAACACGGCCAATTTTTAGTCGTTTTACTATCCACGGTAAACTTAATCCCTGTCCGACCAAGGAGAATAAAACTGCACCGAAAACCAGGGCAATAATGTTATCCCGTCCTGGTAGGGTCAAGGGAATCGCAAGAGCTAAGGCCATTGAGAGAGATCCTTTAATGTTCCCTAAAACCAAAATGTGCTGCCAGCGTAGCGGAATGGGGCGATCGAACCAGCGCAGCCCAGCTAATAACAAATAGACCGAGAGAATCCGTCCCAGTTGATAGGCCAGAATGACCAATAAAATCGATGGCAAAATTCTCCACAGCGTCAGCGGGTTAATTTCAATTCCAATCAGCAGGAAAATAAACGTATTGACGCCAAAACCAGCGTATTCCCAGAAACTCAGCAAGGTAATCCGATCCGAGGCAGACGAACTGCGAGGCAGCCCAAGGTTGCCAAAAACAAGCCCGGTGATGACAACCGCCACTGCGCCCGATACGCCTAAAAATTGTCCGATTTGGAAGGTTCCCAATGCGAGAGCGACGGTTAGCAAAAGGCTACTCAACGGATCGTTTAAGCGAACAAATATCGGCACGCTCAAGTAACCTAAAACACCCCCGACTACTGCCCCACCTAAGGCAACCACGAGCAGTTCCTTCACGCCTTGTATAGCGGTGAGAGAGCCTGTCGTATAAATTACCAAAACCAAATTAAATGAAATTAGAGCAGCCGCATCATTGAACAGAGTTTCTCCCTCAACAATGGTGGACAATCGAGAAGGCACGCGGATCTCTTTAAAAACCGCGATCATCGAGACTGTATCAGTGTTTGCCAGAATGACTCCGATCAGCAACGCCGGAATCCAGTCTAGCCCCAGCCCAAATTTAACCAGAACAGCGATAATTGCTGAAGAAAAGATAGAGCCGGGACCCGCCAGCAGCGCGATCGGCTTAAAGGTGCTGCGGAGACGGCTGATATCAGTATTGATCGAGGCTTCAAAAATCAGAATTGGTAGGAAAAGATTTAATACTAAAGAGGGGTCTAAACCAATTCGACGCGACAAGAGATCCGTAATGGGCAAACCTGCTAACACTAAGCCCGTCACATAGGAAATTCGCAACCGTTGGGTTACGAGTGCCACAACAGTTGCAATCAGCAGCAGAATGATCAAGATGATGACCAATTCAGGAATAACTCCTGCCGCTTGGCTATTTGTAGCAGGATTGCTGTCCAAGGGAGGTGATTGCGCTACAATCGACTCCATCACCGATACTCCTCTCATAAACTCGTTTTCCTCAAAGAAATTGACAGAGTAACTACGGTTTTAGTCTACAGGAGACGGTTCACTTTGTTGTACAATTAACTGCAATTTATGTGGTGTATTTGGATGAATGCCGATGAAGCTGAAACAGGATTTCTGGGTTAGTTGGGCGATGGGGGCGATCGTCATTACCTTTTGCTCGATCCCAAACTGCCTTACAAGGACAACAATCTGATATCGCTGCGATCGTCATTACCTCCTGTTGAGTCCAAACTGCCTTACAAAAGCAACAATCTGATACTGAGCGTAAAACCTCACACTGCTCTAGAAGCTAGTTTCCTACTAGAATAGATTGGCTGTCACACAGCAATCAGTTTATTCACTTTGGGGAAATAGTTATGACAACCGATCGCACCACAAAATCTCGCTGGCTTTTCACCCTTTGGCAATTGACGATCGTTTCCCTCAGCCTGGTTCTGATTTTTGGTCTTGCTTATTGGAGTCTGGATGCACTGGATTTGGGAGGACTTCAGGAGCGGAATGGGGAACGTGTTGCTGGATTTCTGCCCTGCTTGTATTTCAGTGTCGAAACATTTTTCCGAATTGGCTATGGCATTCAAACTCCAGTGGGATTAGCTTGGGCAATCGTCACTTTAGAGGCAATGAGCCATTTCCTAATCGAAGTGGTTTTTATTTCTCACATGGCTACTCTAGGCTTGCACAGACTAATTTCGCTGAGCGATCGCACGCGCCTTGAAAACACCTTAAATCGTTTTTAGATGGCAATTTTTTGGCTAGCTCTGGATGATTTACAAAACCTTACAGGATGCTAATTTCTCTTAATTGTGCGGGTTTTTAATATTTTTTTAAACAGTTTATTCTGAAGTGTTGCCGACCAGATCGCGGTTGCAGCTAAGGCAGGTAATGGAAGTTGTTGATGGGAGCATTTCATATTTGTAAAATACTTCTTCGGGCTCCTTCCTTCTGCCTCCTGCCTCAAAACTCCTATTTCTAGCTTGGTTGCTTTCATTGAGATGCTCGCGTTGTCGATCCGTATGTCAGGAGTAGGAGAGCGATCGCCCAAAGTCATCCACCGTCAAATTTTTGAGCGGGTTTTGGACGTTCTGATTCGCGGGACTAAATTCCTCGCAGGTAATCGTCCTTTATGACCTTGAATTTAGGTAGCATCACAGACACGCCACGTCAGAATCTCCCAACGTTTAAGAACAGGTTCAGCAATCACGATCTCATTTTCTCTTGCCTCTATGACGAGCAAATAATCTCCCTGGTTAAATCTGTCATTGTAAATTTTTGCTTGTTCTTCTGGCACCAACCATCCTTGAAGTGCGCCATATAGACCGCCAGCAGTTGCAGCAATCCCACTTCCAAAGAAAGTTGCTAAAATGCTTTCCACCGCTACTGCCTGACCAATACCGGGAATTAGCAGGCTGCTGAGTCCAACAATTAAGGCTAGTGAACCTAGTCGAATGCTGCCTAAGACCGCGCCTACTTGTGCGCCTGCTGCTCTTGTGATTAAAATTTTCTGCACACCCAGAGAGTCCAAATTATCATTGTCAGAAGGTTTAGCAATCACTGAAATCTTGTGCATGGGGAAGCCCCTGCTTTTTAGCTCCACTAGCGCCTGCTCTGCGTTTCGATGATTAGTAAATAGGCCGCTAGCACGTTTGAGGTTTTGGTAATTCATGAGAAATATTCAATATTAAACGCTACAAAATTGGTAAATAGTGTGTAAAGCCGCTGTGAATAATTGCCGCATCACAAAAACCACTTAGTTCAGAGGTGCAAAACGCTTTAGCAAAGCTGACAAAGCAATCATTGGCAGTCCGAATCCGATACAAATTAAGGCTTGGATTGGGTTCAAAGCTTGAGTGTCGAATAACTGATTCATCATGCCCCATTGGCTAAACAGAAATTGGAGAATGAAAATAGCCGCAATGCCGATCGCTACCGCGTAGCCAACTGATTCATCTTTACCGCGTAGTTTGGCGACGAGCGCCGGAACGAAGCGACTGATACTTAACAGGTAAAAAGCTTCTGCCGCAACCAATGCTTGAATTGCCATCGTCCGGGCTAGAGCTTCATTGCCTGTGGTTTGGACGATCCATTCAAACATTCCAAAGATCGCAATCCAGTTAAATACCGAAACTGTCAGAATCCGAGCCGTCAGCCTGCGAGACAGAAGCGGTTCATTGGCAGGTCGAGGCGGCTGTTGCATGACATCGGGAGAGGGCGGCTCAAATGCCAACGGTAAGCTCAACGCAACTGAACTGACCATATTCAGCCAGAGAATTTGTACTGGCAAAATGGGTAGCGGGGTTGCCAGAAGTACGGCAATCAAGATGGTCATGGACTCTCCACCATTCACGGGCAGGATGAAGGCGATCGCCCGCAGCAGATTCTTATAAACCGTGCGCCCTTCCTCAACTGCTTTCTCGATCGAAGCAAAGTTGTCATCCGTCAGAATCATATCTGCGGCTTCTTTTGTGACTTCAGTGCCCGTGATGCCCATCGCTACCCCAATATCAGCTTGCTTCAAGGCGGGAGCATCGTTAACTCCATCTCCAGTCATCGCCACAATCTCGCCCTTAGACTGAAGTGCTTCGACAATGCGGAGCTTTTGTTCTGGCGCTACACGAGCAAACACGCAGCTTTGTTCAACAGCATTGGCTAATTCCTGCTGATTCATTTGAGCGAGTTCTTGACCGGTAAAAACGGGAGCCTCTTGGGTTTGATGTAGTCCCATTTGGTGCGCGATCGCTGCTGCTGTTTTGGCATGGTCGCCGGTAATCATCTTGACCTGAATTCCCGCAGACCTACAGGCTTGAATCGCTTGAATCGCTTCGGGGCGAGGCGGGTCGATCATGCCTTGCAGCCCCAGAAAAGTTAACCCTTGCTCAATATCAGAATGCTCAATAGAAGATTGAGAAGCGGGTACAACTTTCTTGGCAAGTGCCAGAACTCGCAACCCTTTTTTCGCCATCCTCTCCACGGCTTGCTCGATCGGCGCGGGGTTGAGGGCGATCGCCTCTCCCTCTTCATCCAGCATCTGGCGACACCGCTTGAGAATTGCCTCAATTGAACCCTTGACATAAATCAACCGTTCTGGACGATCGTCATGTAAGGTTGCCATGTATTGAAACTGAGATTCAAACGGCAGTGTATCGAGCCGAGAAAGCGCTTCCTCCAGTTGCTCAGTCATTAACCCCGCTTTTTGGGCTACCGCAACCAGCGCCCCTTCCGTTGGACTACCGATCGCAGTCCAGTTCCCGTCTTGCACGTCTAGATAAGAATCGTTGCACAACAATCCTGCTTGCAGGCATTCATATAAAGCAGGTGCGTTCGCCAGGTCAACGGAGCGTCCATTTACAGAAATTTTCCCGTCTGGTGCATATCCTCCACCGCTAACCCGATATCGCTTTCCACCGGCCTCAATTTCCTGAACAGTCATTTGATTCTCAGTCAAGGTTCCGGTTTTGTCGGAACAAATCACGGTGGTGCTGCCCAGCGTCTCAATTGCCGGAAGTTTGCGAATAATGGCGTGCTGCTTTGCCATCTGGGAAACCCCGATCGCCAGTGTCACCGTTAAAATCGCGGGTAAGCCTTCAGGAATTGCGCTGACTGCAAGCGCTACAGATGCCTTGAACACCTCAACCCAAGAAAATTTCTGGGCAATTCCTGCGACAAAGGTGAAGGCAGCCAAACCTAAAATGACATAGAGCAAGGTTTTGCTAAATTTGTCAATTTTGCGACTCAGTGGGGTTTCCAACGTGCTGCTTTGCTGCATCAGTTGGGAGATGTGTCCGGTCTCGGTCATGTCACCAATGCTGACGACCAGTCCGCGTCCCTGTCCAAACGTTACCAGGCTTCCGGTATACGCCATGTTCCTGCGCTCGGCCAGTGGAGTGTCTGCCTCTAGCGCCTGGGATTCCTTCTCAACCGGGACAGATTCTCCCGTTAACGCTGACTCATCGACTTGTAAGTCACGGACTTCGATCAGTCGCAGATCCGCAGACACTTTATCCCCAGAAGACAGCAAGACGAGATCGCCAGGAACCAGTTCGCTGGATGAAACCACTTGCTTTTGACCGTGGCGGAGAATCGTTGCCTCAGTTGCAACAGATTTTGCTAAAGCGGCGATCGCATTCTCTGCCTTTGACTCTTGAACAAAACCAATGGTGGCGTTCGTTAGAGCGACCCCCAAAATTACACCTGCATCAATCCACTCTTTCAGAAATGCTGTAACTATCCCAGCAGCTAACAAAATGTAGATTAGCGGCTGATTCAGTTGCTGAAAAAATCGCAACCAGGCACTTTGCGGCTTCTGAGCCGTTAGTTGATTGGGCCCGAGGATCTCGCGCCGTTCCGCTGCCACATCGGAAGATAGGCCTATTTCCAGGTCGCTCTCTAAAAGCCGAGCCACTTTCTCGACAGAGAGGTCATGCCAAGAGTGTTCTACTAATTTTTCTACATTCGTTGCAGTCATAACGCTTCTTGTCAAGCCAAGTGCTTGTCTGTTGTTTCGTCTTGTTTCTAGCGTCATTGATGAATGTGAGCAAAAAATGATCGACTGATTTGTGTTACTCACATTTCGATCACATTTGCTCCGTCTACTTACGCAGAGAACGGATTGAGGTAGCTTGTGAACTTGCCAAACTTAGTTCACTGCATTTGATTGAGTGTTTCCTTTTAATAGGGTTATAAAAAGCATTACTTTTGATGGATGAACTCTCGTACATTCACTTGTTAAGTTGAGATGATGAAAAAGTTCATGCTGAGGTTTCTCGGCAAAATTGCGTTTCAAAACCAACAAAACAGGCAAATAATATGCAATTATTGAAGCTCTTGGTGCAAGGAATCAGCGTCAGCACAGTTGCAATTTTGGGTTTAGGGGCTTGCACCCCCCCCAATAATTCACAGACAACTGTTCCATCTACTTCTGCTCCCACAATTGCCACTGAAAATACGACTGCTCCAACCGCTTCTGCGCCTGCAACCACGACCGCACAGACGGCTGACAATCAAAACATTGACGATATTGCCGATCGCGTAGAAGATGCCTTGGACTCGGATACCACCCTCAAGCAATTCGATTTGGACGCAGACGATCGGGCTAATGCGATTGTGTTAACCGGGCGCGTTCAAACGGCCGAACAAAAAGCATTGGCAGAACAAATCGCTCGGCAAGTTGCAGCGAATGTTTCCATCACTAACGAAATCGTCACTCAGTAGTTCCTAACAGTGAAGTGGCAAGCGCCAAAGGCTCTTGCCACTTAAAAAAATTGCGCGATCGCAGCCAGGAAATCAATGGCTTAGCCAACCTTATTTGACTGGATGCGATCGCAATATTGAAACAATAAACTTATTCAACTATCTCGTAACGGACTAACTGGCGAACATTTTGACGCGATAACTGTAGTTCTTGCGCGATCGCTGTCTCTATCTGGGTTGCGTCAGTCATTGGCAATTCTAATTGCAATCGCTTCAAAATGGGTTCTGCTGTTTCTACCGCAACCAGGGTTGTTCCTTGTTTTCGGTTAATCACCGCGTTGATCAGCAATATATTGACAGACACCGTTGCTTTAAGCTGGGTATCTGCCTGAAGTTTATTCTTTGCGATCTCGGGTTGTTGTAATTCTTGAGCCATTAGGAAACCGGAACCAACCCAAAACGCGATCGCCACAAACGGTAGCGGCAACCAAAATTCTGCGCCTGATGCTTTTAGCCAACGTTTAGTAACCTGCCACATACTATACCTATCTGTTTTAAACGCTTGGCCCGCGATCTATTTGCACTTTAGTGGAGCGATCGCTCTGCTGAAATCCTACTCAAGAGAGATGCGTAAAGTATTCGAGTTCGATACAAACAGCAATCAGCGATGCGGGCTGAACAAAATTACAACGGTTCCAATCAGGGAAATTGTAACACCAAGCAAGTCCCACTTATCTGGCTTAACTCGTTCAATCAGCCACAACCAAACCAGAGATGCAAGAATGTAAATACCGACCTAGGCAGCATATACTCTTCCAGCGTTTGAGGCATTGACTTGAGTTAGAGAAAGCGCAAAACAGATTAAAGCTAAAATGCCTGGAAAAATCCACAAAATGCTCTTTTCAAGTCTCACCCATGCCCAGAAAGCGTAACACCCGGAGATTTCTCCTAGAGCTGCAAGTATAAAAAAAGCAAGTGTTGGCATTTTTAGATTAATACTTAAAATAGGTAAATTTCATCAGCATATCAACAGCAATTCTCATTTTGAAACCCTTGCACTATAAATTGAGCTTTCAAGCCTAGATTGCTAACGAGGGAATAAGGGTTTCAGATACCGAAATTCCTCAAAATAGCGAGTTTGCATGGGAATCACTCTCATAATCTTGCATAATGAGACCTGCTGTCACCATACCTCTTATTTCAGATCAACTTATGTCAGATCGACCTGCACCAGAAATCGAACTGCTCCATGCGGCGTACGCAGCCTTCAACGCGCGAGACATTGACGCTGCCCTTGCCCTCATGACTGCGGACGTGGCTTGGCCGAAAGCGTTCAAAGGCGGTTTTGTCCGTGGATCTGAAGAAGTTCGCGCTTACTGGACTGAGCAATGGAGCGAGATCGATCCGCACGTCGAGCCGGTTTCCTTTTACTCGGAGGAAGCTGGGCGCATTTTGGTCGATGTGCATCAGGTCGTGCGTGACTTGGCTGGAGCAGTTCTTGTCGATGAGCACGTGGGTCATCGATTCACCCTCGAGCACGGCTTGATTCAAGCCATGGAAGTCTGTCCGCTTCCATCGTCCACCCCAGAGTCCTAACCAGTTCAAACTTCTCTGCCATAACAGCAATTCTCATTATGAAAAATCAACTAACGCTTGCAGCACGTCGCAAAAGTACCCAATGATGCCGTCGAACTTGCGGGTGGGGGTCAACGTCTTCGACTCGGTGAGCTTTTGACTCTCTTACCTAACCCCGTTCTCACTGCCCTGAACAGTCAAAAGTCATAATGAGAATTGCTGACATATCAATATATCAATGTTTATAAGCCAAATTAAGGAAATATTATGAGAATCCTACTTGTGGAGGACGACCCAAAGCAACTGATGCCGCTTCAAACAGTGCTGTCTCAGGCAGGACATAGCGTAGATGGGGTAAAAGATGGAGAGACGGCGCAGTGGCTGTTATCCGAAAAAGATTATGATTTGTTGATTCTGGACTGGATGTTGCCACATATCAGTGGGGTAAATCTCTGTCGTCAGTATCGAGCCGCAGGGAAAACAGCTCCGGTTTTGATGATCACGGCAAGAGATACCACGCCGGAAAAAGTGACCGGGTTGGACGCCGGCGCAGATGATTACCTGGTGAAACCGATCGATTTGGTTGAATTCATGGCACGAGTGCGGGCATTAAGACGGCGATCGCCCCTTTGGCAAGGAGATACGCTCAGCCTTGAGGATCTGCACCTCCACCTCGATACTCTGACTGTTGAGCGACAAGGTGCAACCGTTACCCTCTCCTGTCGCGAGTTTCAGTTGTTAGAGTATTTTATGCGTCATCCCCGGCAAGTTTTGACTCGGAATCAGATTGAACAAGGCGTGTGGGAATGGGGGACTGAACCAGAGAGCAATGCGATCGCAGTTCTAGTTCGCAAACTCCGCCAGCGCTTGCAGGCTGTAGGAGCTGCAGACTGGATTGATAGCATTTACGGTATGGGTTATCGCCTGACTTCGCCTGAAAAGTAACGATCGTAAAAGCAAACTGTGTTCAATCAAAGTCGTCGCAATCTGGCTCGTTGGTTCACCCTCTCGATGGGAAGCATTCTCGTGCTGTTTGCGGGGGTGATTTACCAGATTGAGGTAAAAGATAAACTAGAAGCCGTTGACCTACTGCTCTATGACAAGGCTAGAGTCATGGCAGCCAGCGTGCATTATGAAGTTCGCAAAAACCAGAGCCAGGTCGATCTGAGTCATGTCCCCTTGTTAGGCAGTGGGTCTCATCCCCTTGCAGAAGATCTGATGTATGTACGCTGGTATAACGCACAAAGGCGGTTAGTTCGTTTTTTTGGGACTCCTTCATCAGAGCAGTTAAATACGCCCTTTGGTTATGTCACAGTTCGATCGACCGATCCACTTTTGGGAACAGGAATCTGGCTGCGTCAGGTGACATTGCCCGTTGAAGGTAGAACTGGGATACTCGGTTATCTTCAGGTTGCAACTCCCCTGACAGAAACTCAAAACGGGCTCACTCAGCTTCAGATTGTGCTAACTCTCGCTGTCCCGATCGCACTGGGCTTAATTGCCCTCACAGGTTGGTTTCTCAGCGGGCTGGCCATGCAACCGATTCGGCAAGCCTATCAACAGCTTCAGCGCTTTACAGCCGATGCCTCTCACGAGTTGCGATCGCCCCTCTCTGCCATTCTCACTAATGCCCAGCTTGGGTTGCTCATCGCGGCTGATGATTCGCGTTACCATCCTCCCTTAGAAAACATTGTAGATAGCGCAAAATCAATGGGAGCGCTGGTGAATAATTTACTGCTGTTGGCTCGTCATCAAGGGCGACTTACCCCGGAATCGCTCAAGTTAATCAATCTCAACGAGTTGCTGAGCAATTTAGCAACCCAGTTTGTCGCACTTGCAGAACCCCAAAATATCAAACTTACCTGCGAATCACCGGCACAGCGGATTGAATTATTGGCCGACCCCGATCTGCTGCGGCAAGTAGTCGAAAACTTGCTTTACAATGCCTGTAAATATACTCCCGTTGGCGGCACTGTAAAGATACGCCTAGTTCTTCATTCCAATTTGGCAGTCATTCAGATAATCGATACGGGAATCGGTATTTCAGAAGCGGACTTACCCTATATTTTCGATCGCTTCTATCGGGTGGACACTGAGCGATCGCTCGATAGTGGTGGATTTGGACTAGGGTTAGCGATCGTCCAACAGATTGTCCAGGCTCATGGTGGAAAAATTCATGTGACGAGTGAAGTGGGCAAAGGCTCAACGTTTCAGATTGAACTGCCGCTCAAACCTTATGACTAAGCCGCCTCAAACGAGAGAGAAGGTGCACTCTGCTTTAGACGTAACTGCAATGTATGTGGTGTATTTGGATGAATGCCGATGAAGCTGAAACATGATTTCTGGGTTGGTTGGGCGATCGTCGCGATCGTCATTACCTCTTGTTCTGAGCAAACTACCTCACAAAGGCAACAACCTGATACAAAACGTGAAACCTCACTGCGATCGGTCACGTTAGATAAAACAAAAGTTGTGATGGGACAAACCGTATATGTCCCTATTTACTCGCATATTTATCACTACAATAGCCAGGATGATGTGATGGAGTTGTCAGCCACACTCAGTATTCGCAATACGGATCTGACAAATTCGATTATTATCACTTCTGTGCGTTACTACGATACCGATGGGAAATTGATTAGGCAGGATATTAAGAGTCCTGTAGAACTCAAGCCGCTTGCTTCCACACACTTTTTCATTGCAGCAAATGATACAAGTGGAGGGTCAGGTGCAAACTTTATTGTGGAGTGGGTTGCAGAAAAAACGGTTTATGAGCCTGTCATTGAAGCTGTCATGATCAGTACCTCTTTTTCTCAGGGCATTTCATTTGTTAGTCCCGCTAAAGTTCTCAAGCAACACAGGATGCAGAAGTGATTTTAGAGGATTAAATTATTGCTCTCGAAGGTAGTTTCCGACTACCCTAGAAGGGATTGACGGACTGCTGTCAAAATATTTAATTTGGCAACTAAAACGTCCAGATGTTCTGATGTTTATCGTCTAGTTGGTGTTCCTGTGCGGTGTAGTCGCACAGGAACGCTTGTGACAATGGCTTTAGTCCTGACCAACTTTATTGCTACATTCTCACTGCAAAAGAGGCTGCTAATTCTCGTTCTGGTTGCATACCAACTGTAGGCGGCATAGAACGATTTGCTACTTGCTCGATCAGTTGTAAATGTTGCGGTAGCATTTTAGCTAAACTATATCGTTCTAATGCCGTTTGACGGGCTTTGACGCGAATTTCTGCCATGCGGGTAGGATGGTCTAAAACTTCATCAATGCGATCGGCTACTTGTTTCGGCGAGAAGTAATCGACTAGCAAACCGTTTTCTCCGTCGCGGATCACTTCTCTCACCGGCCCGGTGTCGGAACCGATTACTAAACATCCTGTGGATAGAGATTCAATCATCGACCAAGATAACACGAAAGGTCTGGTTAAATAAACGTGTACGTCGGATGCTTGAATTACTTTTAAATACAGTCCGTAAGGTAGGGGCCCGACAAAGTGAACTCGCGACAAATCTAGCGGCACTTTTTTGAGCATATAGTCTTTGTAAGACTCGCCATTTGGTAAAGAACGCCCATAACAAACTCTTTCTGAACCGACAATTACGACGTGACAGTTGGGGCGGCGTTCTTGCAAATAGGCGATCGACTCAATAAACTCTGGAAAGCCGCGGTAAGGTTCCATTCCGCGCGATACGTAGGTGACAATTTCATCAACGCCAGACAAGTCTAAGTTAGGCAAAACCAGTTTAGCACCGGGATCTGGTTTGAAGTAATCGGTATCTACGCCGTCGTGGAGTACGGACAATTTCTTTTGTAATTCGGGCGGAAATTGCGATCGCTGCCAATAAGTGGGCGATAAACCCCAATCGCAAGAGTATAAATCGATCAGAATCGGCGCATTTTTAATTCTAATTCGAGCCATGTCGTCAACTGTTAAAGGTTCTGCTGGATCAAAATCTGCGTCGGAACCAATCGCATGATAAAACCACTCGAAATAACACAAAAGCGGCGTATTTGGAAAAGCTTCTTTGACAAACAATGTCGGCCCCCAACCGGAATGTCCGCAGATAATATCGGGTACAAAACCATCGGCTTTGAGTTGTTCTGCCATTCTAAATACAGCTTGTCCGTAGATGACGGCACTTTCTAAAGGGCGGACGTATTGGTGAGTCTGCGGGTGGGGTTCGCGGCTGGGGGTAAATGCTGCTTTGCGAACGCCGGGAATGTTCCACTCTGGGCGCTCGTTTTTAGTGCCGAAAACAATTTGATTTTTCGGATCTGCGCCTAAAGCCGTGATAATGTGGCGGTATTGGGCGGGGAAGTTGGGATGGAGAAATAATGCTTTCATTGTCAGTTGTCTGTTGACTGTTGACTGTTGTTAGTTGACTGTTGACTGTTGACTGTTGACTGTTGACTGTTGTCTGTTGTTAGTTGAAATAAAATATTTTGATGCGGCTAAAAAGCTTTGGTTTTATTGATTGGGTGTTGGTGCTTTGCAGATCCAGACGCAATCTCGCGGTACGGAAGATGTATTTTTCAGGATGATTTGATAGTTTAAATGGTTGAGAAATTTTTCCATAATTGTATCAGTCATAACTGAAAATGCTGTGCCGTCTCTGTGCCCTAGCAAGTTTTTATCCCACTCGCCGGCGAATTTTTGCCACCCTAATTCGCTAAAAATATTTGTGTGGTGAAACACGCAAATTCGATCGCCCCGCAGCAGTTTGGGAATTCGAGTCAGGTAGTTGAATATATCTACCGGCTCTACGTGTACCATTGTATCGTAACAAAAGCAGACATCGGCTGAACCTGGAGCGATGCCGTCTAATGTTAAACCGTCGAGTTTGACGTAAGAAACGCGATCGTCTCCCAAGCGCGATCGGGCGGCTTGCAGCATTTGACTGGAAATGTCGGCACAAATTAGTCGATCGCAATATTTCAGCAGCAGCGAACCTGTTTTTCCGCCGCCGATACCAATTTCTAAAACCCTATGTTCTTTTTTGATGTACGGCGCAATAAATTGCTGTTCTATCAACGCCTCGTATTCGGCTAAGGAATTAGCGGCACCGGCAGCTTTACCTATCCATTCGTCGCCAATATGGGCAAGTTCGGCATTAGTTTTTTGCCACTGTTGGGCGTAACTGTCCCATGCCCTTTCATAATCTACTCTTGGGCGATCGGTCATTTTTTCATCGTTCATTTTTGATTATTTTATAGTATTGATGGCTCAATTTTCAATATGTTCCGCAAGTCTGGGCAAATTATATCAAATCCTGCCCAAAGTCTACGACTTGATTTACTGCGCTTGGCTGGGCGGGACGCTGACATTGTAAGATGACTAATGACTGCTGAAATATGCTTCGCAGAAAATATCTGCATAAGCTTGAGTCATTTCCTCAAAAGTATTAAGTGAATCCAAGACATATTTAGCGTTTTCAGCTAACTGCTGTCGCAATGATTTATCATCCAATAAACTAATCAAAGCTGCAACTAATTCGTCCGGGCGATCGGGTGTATAAAACAAACCGTTAATTCCCGGCCGCACTTGTTCTTTAATCCCAAAAACCGGCGATGTAACAATTGGTAAGTCGCACGCCATCGCCTCCAAAATTACTCTCGGAAAACTTTCGACGCGAGAAGTGCAAACAAAAATATCAGCAGCTTTGTAATATTTTCCCGTCTCCCCAGTTTCCGGGACTACTGTCACCCTTGGCCGCAACTCTGCGGGCAATTCCCCCACTAACTCGGCTAATTTATTGCTGTAAATACTCGGGCGATCGCCGACAATAAAACACCTAATTTTATTGTGCCATTTGTCAGGCAAAAGTGAAAGTGCTTTAACTAAATCCTGCTGTCCTTTGCGTTCGCATACCGTTCCCAGCAGCAAAATTACCACATCTTCTGCTGCAACACCTAAACTTTTTCTAGCCAATTCAGAATTCTCCGAATTTTCCAGTTTGCTCAAATCTAAGCCGTTGTGAATTACCGTAAAATTGTGGTGGCTGTTGAGAGGCAAATACCTGTCCCGCGTTGCATCTGCCACAAAAATCACCTTGTAAGGAATGCGAAAACACTCTAAAGCTCTCGCCGCAATCTCCGAACCAAACCTGTTAAAATAAGTTTGCCAAGGTTCGCTTTCGTGCACGTTCCACACCGCCGGAATTCCGATTTCGCGCGCCGCATCAACTACAAAAAAGTTTTCTAAAGTATTGGCATAAATTGCATCTACTTTTAAACTTGCAATTTCTGTGCTAAAACTGCGGATGGCTTCATCATAAGCATCGCGCTGGTAGATATGTTCGAGAGGATTGTCGCGCACAATTACTTCAATTCCCTGCTGTTCGTAAGCTTGACGCAGGGGCCCCTCTGTTGTGCAAAGTACGATCGGCTCGATCGCACCCTCAGCCGCCAATTTCACCGCGATTTCGTACTGATGCAGCGGCGCACCCGTGAAATCCAGCGAATTGCTGCACATCAAAACTCTGATAGGATTTACAAAATTATTTACTGATATCAAAGAACCAAAATTACCAAAATTTAGTTTTTCATTCTCCCCTGCATCCGTTACAGAATCCGTGACCAAACTTTCTTGTTCCTTAATAAAAAACCGTCGGGGTTGAATATGAAAATACTCATCTTCTAAAGACAAGTGAGGACTGTAAAAACTGTCATTTTTTCCGGCATACTTGCGTCTAAAAGCCGCCACTTCTTGAGGATTGTCCGTAAAACCCCTAGAAGTTCCCTCTTTGTGCAACAACTCCGCATCTGGACAATATACGCACCGATAACCCAGTTCTAACAGTCGGTATCCGTAATCTGCATCATTGTAAGCAACAGCAAAATTATCCTCATCAAAACCGCCCAATTCTAAGAACAATTGACGCGGAGTAATCGTGCAAGCCGCTGTTACCGCAGAATAATTTCGCGTTACCATCGCTTGAGAAAGATAGCCTCGATTTTCGCTGTTCATCAGCTTAAAAGCGTGACCGGCCAAACCGTGATGCAGCCCGTGAATTATGCCCGCGTGCTGAATTCTGCCGTCGGGATATAAAAGCCTCGCGCCGACTGCACCGACAGCGGGAATTTGAGCGTATCCCACCATTTGACTAAGCCAGCGCGGGTTAATTACTTCAGTATCGTTGTTCAAAAACAATACATATTCGCTATCAACTTGTTCGGCAGCGCGGTTGTTAATTGCTGCAAAACTAAACTTGCCGTCAGGATTTTTTATCCGCAAAACTTGGCAAGTTAATTCCTTTAAATATTCCAGAGTTTTCGGGTCGTCGCTTTCGTTGTCGATGACGGCAACTTGATAATTTTTATATGTTGTAGTTTCTAGAGAATCCAAACAGGCTTTCAGCAATTTGAGCTGATTTTTAGTAGGAATAATTACCGTTACTGACGGGCCGTTATCCGGGAAATCCTGGGCAAATATGCCCAAATTTTCTTTAATCGCCCATGCGTGCTGAGCGACATTGCCGTTAATTTTTCGGCGGTTTAGTGCGTCTTGAATGGCTTTTTGACCTGCGGCAAAACTGGCGGGTTTCGCGGCCCCAGATATGGCTGTAGAACCGGGTGCGGTTCGCCAGTGATACAGCACTAGCGGGAGGTGCGCGACGTGGCGAGAAATTTCGGTTGCTCTCAAGGCAAAATCGTAATCTTGCGAGCCTTCCAAACCTAGTCGCAAACCGCCTATTTGTTCAAAAATGTGTTTTCTCACGGCGCACAAATGACCGAGATACATATAGGAAAGCAGCAGTTCCGGCGACCATTCCGGTTTGAATTGCGGGGCGAACCGGCGACCTTTGGTGTCGATTTTGTCGTCGTCTGAGTAGAGAAAATCGGTGGCTGGATGCGCGGCAAAATATAAGGCGACTTCGCCTAATGCGTCGGGAGTTAGTTCGTCGTCGTTGTCTAAAAACAGGATGATGTCGCCTGTTGCGAGGGCGGCGGCGCTGTTGGTTGCTGCGCTGATGTTGCCGTTTTTTGTACGAAATGTGATGCGGATACGATCGTCCTTTTGGGCCCAGTTTTTCAAATTTTCAGCAACAGTGAATTCGGTGCTGCAATCGTCGGCAATGCAGAGTTCCCAATTTGGATAAACTTGATTGAGCACGCTAGCGATCGCACTTTCGAGAAAATCTATCTGCGGATTGTAAACTGGCATCACCACCGAGATTTTTGGCAGCGGTTCCCGGCAGGATTTTAACCTAGAAATCAAATAATTGCGGGCGCGATCGTTCCACTGATTCACCTCCAGCCATGCGTCGTACCTATCAATAGGTTTAGGCACCACAAAACCCGCAGGCGGCAGCAAATCTCCCGGGGAAATTAACTGTTTTTGCTGCCGGTAAATCTTCCCGAACTGGCGAATCACCCTGACAATTTCCCAAGGCATCGGCACAATTCTGCCGAGACGCTGTTTTCTCTCCCTCGCCCGCTGCCGGATTGCCTCTATTAAATTCGACCACTCCTCAAATTTATCTGCACTTCGCTGCCAGATATGGTAGCGCCGCACGGTCAATTTTTTTGGCGCTTGAAAATACAAAATTTCTCCGCTTTCTAACTCAGCTTGCAGAGAAACGTGCCATTCACCAGCAGGCAAATCGACAAGGGCCTCAAAGCCACTTTCCGAACTGTTAACCCAGTCGGGAAACACTTCGCCGACATCTTTTCGCCGCAAACCGTAGGCGCACTCTACAGAAGTATCGCCGCACAAAAGGCTTAATTTAGCAATTTTGCGATCGTGGTGACAGCACCAACCTGCAAACAAAATTTGACCCTGACGCTGTTCCCAGACCACTGGTACATCTAACGATGCTTGAATCGTTGAAACTAACAGCGGATAAGCTGCCAAAAGATGCCATTTACCTCGCTCGTCTTGCGCTTCCAGCAGCACTTCGTGCCGTCCGGCAGGCGCTTGCAATTCAATTGTAAAACCAGATTTATTCGCCGTCGGAATATTACAATATGCTAGGGCTATATCGCTTCTTTCTATGCCGTAAACACCCGCGAAACTCTTGTCTTCAACTCGGGCGCGGACTGCTGTAATCTCTCTTTTTTTGTGAAAAACCCAGCCCGCAATTAGCAGATTGGAATCGCAAACTTGCCAAGTAGTGGGTTGATCTAACGAAAAAATAAATTTAGGGAACAAGTCGCGGATTTTGTGCTGAACTTCCCGCCATTTTTCTCTGAGTTTCCACCATCTAGAAGACTTAATTTTAGCAATTTCTGCTCGGAAGTTTTCATTCTCTTGGCGGGATTGTTCTAAATTTTCCTGAGTGTCCTTTAATTTTTCCTGAGTTTGACTTTGTGCTGTTTCTAACTGAAGTAATTCAGCTAACTTTTGCTGCAATATAAATTCAGTCTCTTCAAATTGTACCTGAGTTTGCCCTAATTCAGCTTCTAATTCTAATACTTTGGCTAAAGCTTCTTGAAATTGCGATTCTTTGCCTGCAAACTGTACCTGAGTTTGTCCTAATTCTGTTTCTAATCCGAGGAGTTTTGCTAAAGCTTCTTGAAATTGCGATTCTTTGCCTGCAAGCTGTACCTGAGTTTGCCCTAATTCAGCTTCTAAATGTAAGATTTTTTTTAAAGCTTCTTGAAATTGCGATTCTTTGCCTGCAAGCTGTACTTGAGTTTGTCCTAATTCTGTTTCTAATCCGAGCAGTTTCGCTAAAGCTTCTTGAAAATTTGATTCTTTGCCGGCAAGCTGTACTTGAGTTGCTCCTAATTCTGTCTCTAATCCCAACACTTTCGCCTGAGCTTGGTGAAATTGTTCTTGCCACTGTTTGACTTCGGAATTGCTGTTTTTTTGCTGTTTTTCCAGCAAGCGGATTTTCAACCAATCTTCAAATGGCCAGACTGGAGATGCTGGGGAATGAATAACTCGATCGATCGCGAATTTCGATTCGCTGCTGAGATTGCCAGCTTGGGTTTCCAAAAGTTCATATAGTTCTAATGCTTCGGGAAAATATTTTTCTATTAAACTCGGTCTGTGACTTTTGACAATATCGTTGACTAATAAAGATTCTTCAAAGTTGTCGCCCGGTATCGCACCTAAGTTAACATTAAATTTTTCGTTTATTCGCTCGATGAAAAGTTCGGGAGTGTTGCCGATCGGGTAAACGTTTGCTAGCAGACAGCGATCGGGAAAACGTTCGTAAAGTTCTAAAACTTTTTGATTGTAGTGAACCCACATTTTTACTGCCATTTCGGGATTTTGCAGCAAGCTGACATCGGTTCCCCGGCGGTAAAGGGAATCGACTACTTCCCAGGGCGATCGATAAACACAGATAAAATTAGCTTCTGGGAGCAAAGTCAGCCAAAAATCCCAAAAAAGGGTTGTTCGCGGGTCTTTCCAACCCCAATGTTTGTGAGTTTGTTGATTTTGGTCGATCGCCCGCTTGGCAATTTCCACGTATTCTGCTGCTACCGGAATCGTTTTTTCAAACGTACAGCCGAGTTCATCAATACCGTTCGATCGCAAAACACTTTTGTGAAACTCCACAAAATCAACATTCTCGAAATGACCTTTCACATTTCCGTCGGCCGGGCCCACTAACTTTTTGCCAATATCAACCCCGACTTCCTGAAACAAAGAAGCTGTTAAAGACGTACCGGAACGGTGCATTCCGGTAACAATAAAAACCGACGGTTTGGTGTCATTTGTACTCACAATTTCTCTCCCTCGCCCTAATTCCCACACCAATTTTACTCGATCGCTAGTCTCCCGCTAAGCCGAGCGACCGCCTGACTTGAAACCAGGCGGTTCTCACCTTCCAGAACTTGCTCGTTTCCATTGCCAAAACTCGACTGTGCGATCGCTCTAGTTCTTTTTTGACATTAATTAGCTGATTTTGAGTTTGTTCCAACTGCATTTGGACAGATATTAACTGATTTTGAGTTTGCTCCAACTGCGTGTGAGCTGAAATTAATTGACTTTGAGTTTCTTGCAAATGCGTTTGAGATTCTTCCAACTTCGTTTGAGTAATCATTAACTTACTTTGACTTTGCTCCCATTCTATTTGAGCCGAAGCTAACTGAGTCTCCATTAGTTGGATTTTAGTCTGAGTAGACCCCAAAAGAGACTGCGATTGCCTTTGGCTCAGCAGCGATTTTACAGTGCAAGTTTCCATAATCCACTCCGCACCGTAGTTATTGATTGCTTTAACTATTAACACATCCTGTGGCGTCACAGTGTTTTTCGGTAAATAACAGCGCCAACCAGACTGCAAAGCAGCATCTGTTTTAAAGTATCCAGCCACATCCGACCTATTGTAAAAAGGCTCGCATCTCTCTACTAATTCGCCGTTTACCAGCACTTGCACCTCCTCAATGCGGCCATCCTCGTTCACATCGGCAGCCCACCCTTCCAGATACAAATTATCCTTATTAGTTAAAGCAGCAACATCAACATATCCTTCCGGGTGGTGACTGAATTTCAAACTAGAAAATTCTCTCTTCAGTTGATTTGTAACCACATACAAATCCTGAAACCTGCATATGCCTTTTTCAATTCGATGGACAAATGCTTTGCCGCCACTAACTTTATCGACAATTTCTCTAACAAACTTTTCTGTTACATAAGTTGTGCCGTATTCTTCCTTATCTAAAGATTGACTTTCGCTATCGGCGCTAAACAGAATTCCTTTTGCCGGCATTTCTATGTGAGATTCCAGCAGACTCTCATCGTGAACACTGAACATCAAAATCCCGTCTTGAGTCAACAAATCGTACAAATTTTGCAGCCAACTCGTAAAAGTTCTTTCGGGCATATGGCTGAAAAAAGAATTAGCCAGAATGCAGTCAAACTTTCGGTCAATTAAATAATTTTCTGGTTTTCCCGTCGAGACAATACCGCTGACGCCAAAGTATTCAGTTTGAAACTTGACCGCGTTAGCATAAATATCAGAAACCCAAATTTTTTCCGGCGGCATTTCCTGAATCAAAAACCGGGTAAATCGACCGTAACCGCAGGCAAAATCTAGAAAAGACGGTACATTTTCAAAACTCCCAAAATGCCAATCCACAACTTGTTTAACGGTATCCAGGATGCGACGCCCGATCGCATAATAGCGCACGAAAGCCCGATCGCGATCGTCTTTGACATTGCTCAAGCTGAACAAATACATTTCATCGTCTTCGCAGATGTTCTGTTTAAAATCTTCGGGAAACTTAGCTTGCTCTCGAATAAATGCTTTGATTACGGGATTTTCTACTAAATCTAAATTGATATTGCTCATGGTTTTCACAGAATTTTAGATTACCTCGGTTGACGGCTCTTTCACCAGAGAATCAGGATTAACAACAGTTAAACACGGTTCGATCAGCAAGTCAACGATGCCGTTACCGCACGACTCAGTACAAGACTGAACTCTAAACATCGCCACATCAACGCAGCGATCGAGATAAGTTAAATCTCCATCTACCGTCCCCACAACCCCAGCATTCAGAAAATAAACCCCGGGATTCAGCAAACATTTAAACTGAAACTTCACTACAATTGTCGTTCCCGCTTCCACATATCGAACTGACTGAGTAGAACCCTTCAAAGAAGCACCCGCCAACTCAAAACCGCTAATCGTTTTAATCAACATTCCAAACCTAACTTTGGAAGTTGACCGCGAGAAAGTGACAGAGTAAGTGTAAATATAATCTTGACGACCGATCAAGTGATTTACCACATTTCCCTTCAGCGTCTCGATGCGGGGGTTGATAATTTCCGCTCCGCGAGACGGATACCTCACCGTATTCGACGGTATCATCCCCGGATCGTAAAATTCATCATAATATTCCTTGGGTTTGGAGAGATGTTGCTCGGGTTTAACTTCTTTCTTTGTGCTTTCTAAATTAGCATCCTGAAGTTTTTCTTGACTTTCCTGTTTTGTCAGTTGGTTCAGAGTCCGAATATCTGACTTCAACCCTAGAACCTTATCCGGATCGGCATAAATCAGCTTTTGATACTTAGAAATTACCACCTTCGGAGTGTGAGCGAGCAGCAATTCACCGCTATCCATTAAAATCGCCGACGTACAAAGTTGCACCACAGAAGTAGCAGCATGAGAAACAAATAAAATCGTTCCGCCACCTTCCTGAATGCTTTGCAAGCGGGCAAAACACTTTCGTTGAAAAGCTTCGTCGCCCACCGAAAGCGCCTCGTCAACTACCAAAATATCCGGCTCGACGCTAGTCGCAACGGCAAAAGCTAGCCTGACAAACATACCGCTAGAATAAGTTTTGACTGGCTGTTCGATGAAATCCCCAATATCAGCAAAGGCAGCTATATCGTCAAACTTTGCTTCAGTTTCTTTTTGATTGAATCCGAGTAATTGAGCGTTAAAAAACACATTTTGCCGCCCGGTAAATTCCGGGTTGAACCCGCTTCCGAGTTCCAACAAAGCGGAGACTCGCCCTTTAACATCCACGCTTCCTGCGGTAGGCGTCAACGTCCCCACAATTATTTGCAGGAGAGTGCTTTTTCCGGAACCGTTGCGACCGACGATTCCCAAAGTTTGTCCTTGAGGAATTTCTAGATTGATATCGTGCAGCGCCCAAAATTCGTCAGCAAGTTTTTTGCTGGGATAAATAATTTCCTTTAAGCGGTCTCCTGGACGATCGTACCGCTTAAAGCATTTGGAAACATTTTTTAGTGAAATTACATTTTCTGTCATTGGCGGCAGTCAATCGATTTTAGATTTTAGATTTTAGATTTTAGATTGACTTGAAATCTTAAACAAATTTACAGCACAATCGATTTTAGATTTTAGATTTTAGATTTTAGATTGACTGTAGATATAAAACAAATTTACAGCACGCTCGATTTTAGATTTGAGATGGATTTTCGCTCTCAAACAAATTTACAGCACGTCAGCAAAAGCGGGACGCAAACGCCGGTAAACCGCCAAACCTCCACAAAATATAGCAGCAGAAATCAGGGTGGCGACACCCCATTCGCCCCAGTGCTTAACTTCTCCAAGCAGTATGAGGTCTCGATAAACCTCGGAGATGGCGGCCATTGGATTTAGCCAAAATATCCACGCTCGCCACTCTTGGGGGATTACTGATGCTGGGTAGACGATCGGCGTCAAATAAAACCAAAAATTTAGAATAACACCTAATGTCTGAGGAATGTCTCGCAAAAACACTGTCAAGCCCGCTGTCAAATATCCCAAACCCGCTGTCAGCAGCAACTGAGGAACCCAAACCAGCGGCAGCAAGCATAAAGTAGCGTTGAGCTTTTGCGAGGACACTGCCACTATGACAATCAAAGCTGCTAAACCCAGAGAACTTTCAATAAAAGCTGTAAAAATCGGTACTAACGGCAGCAAACCGAGGGGAAATACCACTTTTTTGACTAAATTCGGCTGCCCCACCACCGATACTCCCGATTTGATCAAACCGCTGGTGAAGGCACTCCAAGGCAACAAACCTGCAAACAGCCAGACTCCAAATGTAATGTCGCTGTTTTCCGGGAAGCCTGCAAGGCTGAGTTTTACCTTGAGGACGATCGAAAATACGTATGTGTAAATCACCAATTGCGATAGCTGATTCAGCAGCGGCCACAAATTGCCCAGAATCGAGCCTTTGTATTGAGCTTCCAAGTCCCGGCGCACCAATGTTGCCAGCAGATTCAGCTTCGCCCAGCGCTGGCTACTTCCGGGCAGCCTGCCGCCCACCCTTCGGGCTTTTTGGGCAACTCCTTTCACCGTTCTGTGCAATTTTTCGCCCTCGTTCACTACCTTCACACCTAAATCAACTCAAGCTACAATTGTGCAGCTTTTGCTAAACCGCAATTATTCCACAGCCCCGTCGCTTTGAGCAAGCATCTGTCACTCTGGCGAAGGATGTTATTTTAGCCGATCGCCGATCGAACTGCCGAACCGATCGCTAGTTTTTGCTCGTTGTCGTAGCCCCACCGCTGAAAAAATTCCCCGTACTCGCCGTTGGCACTCTGCAAACTTTCTAGCATTTGCGACGCTATAGTTTGACAGGCGGGCATTTGCAGGATTTGAATTAAATTGCGCGATCGCTCCTGCACTCTAGCAGAACCGGCCGCCATTTCCTCCTTTTGCTGGCGCGAGTGATGCACGACCATTGCCGCCGACATCGCCAAATTTTTCACCAGCAGTTCTGCTACGATCTCAGGAGCCGATCGCAGCGCCTCGACTACTCCGGGTGACGGCCGATCTGCCTCCTGTCGATCGTCCGTTAGATAGGTGACAAAAAAACCCCTAGCGCCGTTCTGTGTTTTCACCAGAGAGGTAACAGCTTGCTCGATGTCGGCCTGTAAAAGTTGATCTGCCTCAATGAACGACAGTAAAGATTGAGTCAGCTCGATCGCTCCCTCAAAAGTTATGCTTTCCGATGCTAATAAAGAAGATGGAATATTTATCACGGACTGAATAATTGTAAAGATTCTGCTAATAATTGTAAACAATTCCCGCTGCCCGATCGCAAATAAATATGGCTATTATCTCCTCCAAACAACAGCCCCCCGACCCAAATCTACCCGAAGACATAGCCCCAACCCGTCGCAAAAAAGCCGTCAAACCCCAGACGGAATCTTTGCTAGAATCGCAAGAACTACCCGACGAAATCAACAGCAAACAAGACGACAAAATCCGGCCCCAGCGGTTAGCTGAATACATCGGGCAAAAAGACTTGAGAGAAGTTTTGGCGATCGCAATTGCAGCCGCTAAATCTCGCGGCGAACCGATGGATCACCTGTTACTCTACGGGCCTCCAGGGTTGGGGAAAACCACAATGTCGCTAATTTTAGCAGCAGAAATGGAAGTTGAATGCAAAATTACCACCGCCCCTGCTTTAGAAAAACCGCGAGATATTGTTGGATTGCTGATCAACCTCAAAGCAGGCGACGTGCTGTTTATCGACGAAATTCACCGTTTATCTAAAGTTACAGAAGAAATCCTCTATCCGGCGATGGAAGACTGCCGCTTAGATATTACGATCGGGCAAGGAAAAACCGCAAAAATCCGCAGCATACCTCTGAAACCGTTTACTTTAGTAGGAGCAACAACCAAAGTCGGTTCTCTAACATCTCCTTTGCGCGATCGCTTCGGCTTGATCCAAAGATTGCGCTACTACGAAATAGACGAACTCAGTCTAATTGTCCAAAGAACCGCCCAAGTTCTCGACACTCAAATTACCCCAGAAGGAGCCACAGAAATTGCCCGCCGAGCTCGCGGAACGCCCCGGATCGCTAACCGTTTGCTGCGGCGAGTTAGAGACTACAGCGAAGTCAAAAATTTAAAGCCAATTGATGCCGAAGTTGCCTCACTCGCCTTGGAATTATTCAACGTCGATCCGCTAGGTTTAGATTGGACCGACCGGCGAATTTTGACAGCAATGATTGAGAATTTTAACGGCGGCCCTGTGGGATTAGAAACCCTCGCAGCTTCTACAGGAGAAGACACTCAAACCATTGAGGATGTATACGAACCTTATTTAATGCAAATCGGATTTTTGCAGCGGACAAGTCGCGGGAGAATGGTAACGGTTGCTGCTAGAAAACACTTGGGTTTACTCGAAGATAAGGAGTAAAAAATGGTACAGATACAAACAAAAAGACTAACTTTGTCAGAGTTTCTCAAACTGCCAGAAACAGAACCAGCTAGCGAATATATCAACGGTGAAATCATCCAAAAACCAATACCACAAGGAAAACATAGCAGGATTCAAGGTGAATTAGTCCCAGCCATCAATGTCTTAGTTAAAAAGCCGAAAATTGCCTTAGCTTTTTCCGAATTGCGGTGTACTTTTGACGGTAGCTCGATTGTGCCAGATGTCACAGTATTTACTTGGGACAGAATACCTGTTGATGAAAATGGGGATGTTGCTAATGTATTTGAAACTTACCCTGATTGGACAATTGAAATTCTCTCTCCAGGCCAGAGTCAAACTAAAGTAACTGGGAATATTTTACACTGTCTGAAAAACGGCACTAAAATGGGTTGGCTGATCGATCCGATGGTACAATCAATATTAATTTATCCCCCAGGAAAGCAACCGGAAATTTTAGCAAAACCAGAAGAATTGTTGCCGATTCCAGATTGGGCAGCAGAATTGCGGCTGACGGTAGGAGATTTGTTTGGATGGTTGAAACTATAGCAGAAGTCAATCGATTTTAGATTTTAGATTTTAGATTTTAGATTTTAGAATCGACCCCACGGATGAATCCGGGGGCGAGCACAAGATGATTCGGAGCTTTTTTTCTCCCTCCACGGATGAATCCGGGGGCCCGGACCTAATTACTTTCGGTCAGTTCACAGTTGACAGTTGTTATTTGTTATTGGGTACCAATAATTTTCCCGGCTGTGCCTCCAATTACCAATTACTAATTCCAATTACAATTACACATTACCAATTACTAATTCCAATTACGCATTACAAATTACAAATTACAAATTTCCCATGTTGCTATACCTCAGAATAGAAAACTTTGCCTTAATTGACTGCCTGGATCTAGAATTTGGCCCGAGTTTGAACGTATTTACAGGCGAAACTGGCGCAGGTAAATCAATTATCCTAGATGCGATCGATGCAGTGTTAGGCGGGAAAGTCGATCGCCGATCGATTCGCACCGGAGCAACCCGGGCAATATTGGAAGCTACCTTTGAATTGGACAAAGCAGCAGCTTTGTGGCTGGGCGAGCAAGAAATCGAACCCATAGACGGAAATTTAGCCGTTTGCAGCCGGGAAATTAACGCATCTAGCGGTGCTCTGCGCACCAGATCGCGCTTGAACGGAATTCTGGTCAACCGCCAGTTAATGGACCAACTGCGCGATCGGCTTGTGGAAATGACCGCCCAAGGCCAAACCGTCCACCTCGGACAAGAAACCCTCCAGCGAGAATGGCTCGACCTCTACGGCGGCCAAAGGCTCGCTGAAGCGCGATCGACAATCGGCTCCGCGTGGCTCTCAGCCAGCAGCGCCAAAACAGCCCTCAAACGCAGGCGTCAGTCGGAACAGCAGCGGCTGCAAAGACTTGATTTGTTAGAATACCAAGTCCGAGAACTCGGCGAAGCCCACATCGAAGACGCCGACGAACTCGAACAACTAGAACAAGAATCAATCCGGCTGGGCCACGTCGTGGAATTGCAGCAGCAAAGTTACCAAGTTCACCAAGCCCTCTACCAAAACGAGGGCGACACCGCATCAGCCGCCGACTTGTTGAGCAAAGCGGAAGTAATTTTAAGCGACATGGCCGTTTACGATGTGCAGTTGCAACCAATCCTAGAAATGGTCAGCGATGCTTTAGCTCAAGCCACAGAAGCCAGCCGGCAAATTAGCAGCTACGGCGAACAATTAGAAGCAGATCCCGAAAGACTCGAAGAAGTAGAAGATCGGATTCGCGAACTCAAACAAATTTGCCGCAAATACGGGCCGCTCAAAGAAGCGATCGCCTACTACCAAAGCATTCAAAACGAACTAAACGAACTTTTAGAAGGAGGCGACTCAATGGAAGCCTTAGAACTCGCATATCAGACCGCTTTAGAGCAATTAAAAGACGCTTGCAGCCACCTCACGACCCTGCGGCGCGAAGCAGCCCTCAAACTAGAAACGCACCTCGTAGGAGAACTTAAGCCGTTAGCAATGGAAAAAGTGCAATTTCAAGTCGAGATCTCGCCTTCTACCCCAACCGCCACTGGTGCCGACCAAATCGCCTTTTGTTTCAGTCCCAATCCGGGCGAACCCCTGCAACCCTTGGGCGCGATCGCCTCTGGGGGAGAAATGAGCCGCTTTTTGCTCGCCGTCAAAGCCTGTTTTTCTCAAATAGAAAGCGCTGGTACGCTGATTTTTGACGAAATCGACGCCGGAGTCTCCGGGAGAGTCGCCGGCGCGATCGCCAAAAAACTCTACCAACTTTCCGACAAACACCAAGTTCTCTGCGTCACCCACCAGCCGCTGATCGCGGCGATGGCTGATTTTCATTTTCGCGTCAACAAACAGACGATCGAAGCAGAACCGAGTATCGGCGAACCCGCAGCCAATTCCGAACCAGTCGAACGCACAGTAGTCAGAGTTGCCGCCCTCAACAGCGAACAGCGGCGCGAAGAACTCGCCCAACTCGCCAGCGGCCGCTCAGCAACAGAAGCCATCGCCTTCGCCGAATCCCTGCTTGTCGAAGCCGCCGGACTGCGCCAAACTCAGTGGGCAAAACCCTGAAAACACAACAATCTTCTGAGTCTCCAAAACCGATTGTCTTAAATTTTTATTGAGGGTTGAAAAAAGTATGGGAGTAAAAAAACCCGGTTTATGCGTCCAAGACGGGAAAAAAAGCTGCAACGGAAACCGATGATCGAACGGCGTCAAACTCAGTTTTTCATACCCTTACCCGACCCTCCAGCCGATCGGGGGGCCAAAAGGCGGAGTTTTTCCGAGCCGGAGGTTACACTAAAAATGGCAACAGCAAGTTTTACAAAAAAAAAGCTGAAAAGCCCGTGAGTTTAGTCACGGGACGAAAGCTAAGAGCAGCAAAATTGAGAGAAATTCTAGTTAAAAACCACAATTGTGTACAGAAGGGCACACATCACTAGCAACTGGTGGTGTCACAATTGCAGCTAGTCCCACAATGCCATCCCTCTTTCAGCAGTCCTCCCTGCAGTACGCATTCATGTTATTGCGGGCGATCGGCTCTTAGACCTGCCGAACCTACTTAAACCAGGTACGCACAATGTCAAAATCAGTTAATAAACCATTTAAACAGGATTCGCATTCTCTAAAAAGAGTGCAGCAATGCCACAGCAGCATTACCGTCGCACCAGGAGTTCACTAGCCATCCCAACTGAATTGCCCTTGCCCTGTGGTCGGAGTTCTGTAAACTGGGAAATACTTTCACACATACTTGAGTTTTGTGCGACAGGTGACTCACTAATGAACTTGCCCGCTCTCCTAGCTTAGAGACTAACCCTTACGCTTAAGATTCTGTAAAGGTCTATGACATCTGCATCTCCCAATCTGCCAGCTATGGAAAACAACATGACAATGACAGTAGAGGCCACTGTTGTCAGTGAAAAGGATGATTTTACTCCTGTAACTGAAAATCATCAGGAACAGTATTCTCATTATCCCTCTAGTAATAATCAAATCGTCAAAAGCCAAGGAAACTTCTCCAGTTTCCTCGCACCCTTAAACAAGGATAGTTTTAAAGGAGTCGCCAGGGAAGTAGAGGAAAAACTGAGGGTTGTCAATCAAACGCTGGGAATGCTCGACAATATCCTTGACAGCCAGGGATTTGACGCCATCCTTAACGAAATGTTGCAGTCGATTACCCTCAAAACCGGGGAATTGCTAAATGCCGATCGCAGCACGATATATTTATTAGACGACGAAAAAAATGAACTCTGGGCCAGAGTCGCTAAAGACGAAAATGGCAACAACCTAGAGCTCCGATTTCCCGCCCATGTGGGCATTGCGGGAGAAGTAGCCACAGAGAAAAAAGTGGTGAACATTCCTTATGATTTTTATAACGACCCCCGATCGGCTAACGCCAAAAAAACTGACGAAAGAACAGGATATCGCACTTATACAATGCTGGCGATGCCCCTGATAAACGAAGAAACAGGAGAGTTAGTAGCAGTCATTCAACTGATTAATAAACTCAAGCCCAACCACGAACATTATGGTACTTTAGAATCACAGATTGATAAGGTAGGTTTTACTCAAGAAGACGAACAAGTTTTTCGAGAATTTGCCCCGTCGATTCGTCTAATTCTAGAGTCTTCTAAATCTTTTTACGCAGCAACTCAAAGACAACGTGCGGCGACAGCGCTGATGAACGCCGTCAACGCTCTTTCTCAGAGCAGTTTAGACTTAGAAGATACCCTAAAGCGGGTGATGGATCAGGCCCAAGAACTGATGAACGCCGATCGCAGCACCCTGTGGCTAATTGACGAAGATAGAAATCAACTGTGGACAAAAATCCCGATCGCAGGTCAACTTCAAGAAATTCGCATACCCAGAACAGCCGGTTTCGCAGGCATCGTCGCCCAATCCAGTGCACCGCTGCTGATTCCCTTCGACGTGTACGACGATCCCCGCGCTGCAATTTCCAAAGAAGTGGATCAAAAGTCGGGGTATCGCACTTGCAGTATGCTGTGTATGCCGGTGTTTAACTCCAACCACAAATTGATTGGTGTCACCCAATTAGTTAATAAAAAACGACAAGGAGATTTTCCGCCCTACAACCCGGAAGATTGGCCGCACGCCCCCGATCAGTGGAAAGCGAGTTTCAATCGCAACGACCTGGAATTTATGAAGGCGTTTAACATCCAAGCAGGAGTCGCCCTGCAAAACGCCAAACTGTTTGCAGAAGTCAAACAGCAAGAACAAAGACAAAAAGATATGCTGCACGCATTGACTAACGGCGTGATTTCTACAGATAAAAAAGGCAATATAGTAGCGACCAATCCCAGTGCCCAAAAATTACTGGGTGTCAGCGAGGCAGAATTAGCCGAAGGTCAATCTGTGCGCGAGTTAATTAAGTTAGAAAAAGGCGATTTTGCCAAATGGTTCGATGCGTCTTTGTGCCCCGAAGACGATAACGACCGCCAGCAGTATTACCCCGATCAAGTTTTGCTCTCCTTTAAAGGAAAATCGCAGAGTATCAATCTTTCGATTAACTCAATGACCGACGCTACCGACTCCAGCAAGGTCAACGGCGCATTAGTTGTCATGGAAGATATTAGCAGCGCCAAGCAAGTCAAAAACTTGATGTACCGTTACATGACCCCAGAAGTAGCCGAAGCTTTGTTAGCTTCAGGGGATACTGGATTGGGCGGCAAGCGCAAAAACGTTTCCGTGCTGTTCTCAGACATTCGCAGCTATACCACACTTACGGAAAAATTGCAAGCCGAAGAAGTCATAGTGATGCTCAATAAATATTTTGAAGTGATGGTAGATGTCGTATTCGAGTACGGAGGGACTCTCGACAAATACATCGGCGACGCTCTGATGGCAGTTTTTGGCTCTCCAGCACCCCTAGAGGATCATGCTTGGTGCGCTATGCAAACAGCAGTGAAAATGCGGGCAAAACTGGCAGAGTTCAATCAAGATCGCGTGGCAAATGGCGAACTGCCGATCGGCATCGGTATGGGCGTAAATTCCGATGAAGTTGTCAGCGGCAACATCGGCAGTAGCAAACGCATGGAATTGACTTCGATCGGAGACGGCGTAAACCTTGCCTCTCGCTTAGAAGGCGCCAGCAAACAGTACGGCACCGACTTGATCATCAGCGACAATACTTACAGAGATTATGCCGATCGGCTCTACGTGCGAGAACTCGACTTTATTACTGTCAAGGGCAAAAGCGAACCCGTAATCGTTTACGAACTCGTCGGCATCCGCGAGGGATACTCGCCAGTGGGCAAGTCACTAACCGAAAAACAGCAAAAAATTATAGAACATTACACCAAGGGGCGCGAACATTACAAAACTCCAGTCACCCAAAGACTCTCAGAAAGTGAGGTGAAAAACATCTTAAATGAGGTCGCCTCCATGCCAGAGGCAGAGATTAAGAAACTGCCCAACAATTTTGTAGAGCAACAGTTGGAACACGAGCTCAAGAACCTGTTAAATCAACTGAAAAAGCTGTCAGAGTACGACCCCAAAAACCTGTCCGAAGCAGACAAACTCATCGTACTGTTGCAGACAGAAATCCAACTGCTGAAATTTGAAGGCATCAAAAACCTCTCGGAAGAGGAAGCCAAAATGCTGCTGCAAGCAAAAATCAACTCGCTATCAGCAGAGGAGATTAAAAACTTGCAAGAAGGCGAAGTCAAAAAGCTGTTGGAAGCAGACATCTTAGAACCATCAAATCCCAAAATCAAGAGGCTGAAAGCCGCAGAGATCAGGCGGCTATTGCAGGCTAAAATTAAAAGTCGGGCCTCGGAGACAGTTGCAGAAATGTTAGATGAGGAATTTGAAAATCTCGGACTCGATCAAGTTAAAAAAGTGCTGAGCGAGTTTAAGAAAGCCTTAGAACCAAAAGCCCAGCAAGCTTTTACAGACGCCGAACGCGAATTTAACGCCGTTCTGGATGTTGACCCGAAAAACAAGGCAGCTAAATTGCACGTCGATCGCTGTATGTTATTTAAGCATCGTTTTTCAGACGTACTCAACTGGGATGGGGTCTGGAATCTCACAGAAAAATAACAGTGGCCCACAGCAAATGCTGGCGGTGGCGCCAGGGTTCCGGGGGGGCGGGGGCAATCGCGATCGGGGTGCGCCTCCCATCCGACCACCCATTAACCTCAATATCCTATTGAGATTAATTATAAAGAAGCTCCAACAGGTATTATGGTTAGATAACCGGATTTGAACTCGCAAGCCAGATGCCTGTGTTTCGCCCTACCTGTTTCGTTCGCACTACCTACCGCAACAAACTTAGCACTTCTAGTATTTGAAGCGCTTAAAAATAGTTAAGACTTGCGGCAGCGTTAGCCGGTTTCTGAGAAAAATCTTGGAGAAAGGCGACGAAACATCCGATCGAAAACCGGGTTTCTCACCCGGTCCGCGTAAGTCTTAATAGCGTTAGCGGCTCCTAAAAAGAGCTTCCTTCGCAGATAGTCAATGTTCGAGTCTTAGATATAGAAAATCACTAGCGTCAGTTATGAATAATTGGAATTCGCAATCAGGAGATGTTGAGTGGGTAGATCATGTTTACCAACTATTGCTGGAGATTGCTCGGAGCTCCCTGTCAGATATCCCCAGAATCCCGGAAAATATCACTGTTAAGGCCATCCCTCTGATCCAGAAGGTACAAAGCATTCAACAAAGACCTGACGGGCAAGTGTTCAAATCAGGTTCCTTTTCAGTAAACGATCGCGAATGGGTCGATCGAGTCTGCCAACTATTGGTAGAACTAACCAGCGCGTCTTTGTCCGCACAGCCTAAAATGCCGGAAAACCTTGCAGGCAGAGCTTTAGCCCTCGCCGATCGAGCACAAAAAATTAAAGAAGACATCGAAGAAAATGCAGCCGAAACCCCAGCAGATGAAGATGAAAATTCCTTACAGTCTCCAGACGCGCTGCTTTCCCTATTGCACCACAGTTTGAAAACTCAGCGCGCCAAAAGCTACAACCCCGATGCCCCCGAATGGCAGCAAGTCTTGAGCCTGCTCGACGTAGTGCAGTCAATTTACAAGCAAATCGAAAATTAAATTCAAGCTTAAATCAGGCGCGTCTTTATTGTGCGAGATCGCTGGCTATTAAAGGCGGTTGCCCTTTGACATAAAAATTTTTTGCCGCAGCCCGAACATTTCCGATTATTGCACTTTTGTCAACTACACTAGGTTTAATCGGTTCTAGGGCAAGAGAACATGAGCGGACAAAACATCGGCGATTTGTCAAAAGAAATATTAGCCGATCGCTATCAGTGCGATCGGCGGCTCGGCAAGCAAGCAGGAAGGCAAACCTTACTCGCCCGCGACTTAAAAACGCAACAGCAAGTAGTCGTCAAACTCCTCTCATTCAGCAGCGACTTTAACTGGGAAGACTTAAAACTGTTCGAGCGAGAAGTCGAAACCTTAAAATCCCTATCCCATGTTGCAATTCCCCGATATTTAGACTCCTTTGAAATCGACACTCCCAACCGCAAAGGATTCGCCCTAGTTCAGAGTTACATCGAAGCCAAATCCCTACAAGAATATCTTTCAGACGGCCGCACCTTCAGCGAAAGCGAAGTCAAACAATTAGCAACAGCATTATTAGACATCCTCGCCTACCTGCACCAGCGACAGCCCCCGGTGATTCACCGCGACATTAAACCCAGCAATATCTTACTCAAGAATCGATCGGGCAACAGCGTCGGCGAAGTCTACCTAGTCGATTTTGGTGCAGTTCAAACTCTAGCAACCCAACAAGGGAAAACAGTCACCGTTGTCGGAACCTACGGCTATATGCCGCCAGAACAATTTGGCGGGAGGGCGGTTCCCGCTTCCGACTTGTACGGCTTGGGAGCAACATTAATCGCCTTAATTACCAAGCAGCATCCAGCCGATTTACCGCAGCAAGATTTGCAGATCGAATTCGAGCAATTCACCCAACTAAGTCCCGCTTTTACCAATTGGCTGAAGTGGATGACACATCCCAGTTTAGATCGCCGTCCCGCCTCAGTCCAGATCGCAAAAGAAGTTCTCGAAAAACCACAGCAAATACATAAATATTCCCTGCCATTGAGACAGGGAAAAACGGTAGATACCTCTAGTTTGTTCAATAATGCGATCGGGCGTAGCACTGCGGCAGGAACTATAGCTGTAGGAATTTGTACAGCAATTTACAGAGTCTTTCTGTATCGAGATGTGGAGACAATTATCGAAGGATTTTGTCTCGGTTTTAGTCTGGGTTTGGGGAATGGAATAATGATAGGAGTTGTGACGCGCTTGTGGTTTTTACCCTTAACTAATCCCAAACTTTACCGACAGGTTTTAACTGCAATTAGTATTGTACTCTGTACTTCAACAAGCATTTTTTTCTTTTTCTTTGACATGACACCGAAGATGAGGGCATATTATGGTTTCAATATTATGTTTGTGCTGGCGCCGTCACTAATTACAGGATTTTCAATGGGATCAATTACTGATTCTATTACCCGATGGTATCAAAAAGCAAGCAGACAGTAATCTCACATAGGTAATAATATCTAGACCCAGATATTCGGCTGCTTGGTAAAGTTGGGAATAAAAAAAAGAATGTTTAATGTCAAGCTAAAATTAAGGTCAAAAACATGACTGGCAAAATATTAGCAGAACGCTACGAAGTGCAGCGACAACTGGGAAAACAAACAGGTCGCCAAACGCTGCTAGCTCGTGATTTGCAAACTCAAGAATTAGTTGTCATCAAACAGCTATTCCTCGGTGGCGATTTTGAATGGCAAGACCTCAAACTATTTGAACGGGAAGCGGAAACTTTAAAATCGCTTTCTTACCCATCAATTCCCCGCTACCTCGACTACTTGGAAATTGACGAACCAGACAGTAAAGGATTTGCTTTAGTACAGACATATGTAGAGGGAAAAACTTTAGAAGAGCATTTGCGATCGGGGCGTACTTTTAGCGAAAGCGAGGTGAAACAATTAGCTAAATCGCTGTTAGAAATTTTGATTTATTTGCACGAGGAGCAAGAGCAGCCTGTTATTCACCGCGATATTAAACCCAGCAATATTTTACTGCATAGCAGATCTGCCCACACTGTCGGACAAGTTTATTTAGTTGATTTCGGATCGGTGCAGAACCAAGCTGCAAAATTTGGCGGTACAATTACAGTAGTAGGAACCTATGGATATATGGCACCTGAACAATTTGGCGGGCGATCCGTCCCGGCTTCTGATCTCTACGGTTTAGGTGCAACTTTAATTTATTTGGTAACGGGTTTGCATCCCACCGAACTGTCACAGCAGGATTTGAAAATTCAATTTGCCGATCGGGTTTCGCACCTCAATCCTAGTTTAATTGATTGGCTGGGGTGGATGACCGAACCGAGTTTGGAAAAACGGTTATCTTCGGCTGGAGAAGCATGGCTATCGCTCAAAAATCCCCGCCCTATCCACAAAAGTCCTATGGTGGTGCAGCAGCCACCAGGCAGCGATATTAAACTAACAAAAAATTCGGAGTTTATAGAAATTGTAATTCCGCCACAAGGAATCGGTTTTGGTTTAATTGCCCTGCTTTCTGCAGCAGTACCTGCGAGTATTTTCTTATTGCCTGGTGTTTTTTCCGCATATATTTCCACATATAATTCAGAGATAAATCACCAATTTATGCTAATATCAGGAAGTTTTTTTTTAGGTGCGGTAGGAGTCATCTTTCTGTTTGCAATATTCCGGAAATTGCGTCTCAGAATCGATCGCCAGCAAATCTCCTATAGCAGCCATCTGCTCGGATTGAGATGGAATAATTCCAAGGCAGCCCCCAGACCGGACATTTGCCAGTTGGAAATTGAAGAAATTAAATCTCTTATGCCCGATAAGCGACCAGAATTATACAAAGTTTCTCAGATGATTATTCAAACCGGCCACCAAAAATATCGATTAGGAGTGAAGCAGGGACTAAGTGAATCAGAAATCGAGTGGTTAGCGACAGAACTAAGCCAGTGGTTGGGATTGAAAATTCAAAGAACTTTGACAGACGGTAAAAAAAATAAATGGTTCTGAAAATATCTCCCTCGCCCAAACAAAGCATTCCCCTCTCAAACTGTGGGATGGGCGTCCCGCCCCTCCGGTGTATTTGCCACGCAGGCGGGACACCCCACAAGCCTCATCCTCAAATTGTCTAACCCCGATCGCACTCCCCCGCTTTCTCTCAATCTCATGCAACCGTCGGCCCCGATCGCCCGTAAAATGCTATCAAAGGGATTTGGCAAGTAGCACTCATCCCAATCATCTGTTAACTTGGAGATATTGTTGTGGACTTATCGCTAATTCCGGCACAGCCGAAACCAGGACTGCTCAACGTCCTCATCGAAATTACCGCCGGTAGCAAAAACAAGTACGAATTTGATAAAGACTTGCAAGCCTTTGCTCTCGATCGGGTGCTTTATTCCTCAGTCCAATATCCGTGCGACTACGGCTTCATACCCAATACCTTAGCCGATGATGGCGACCCCCTCGACGGCATGGTAATGATGGATGAGCCCACATTTCCAGGGTGCATCATCGCAGCCCGTCCGATCGGGATGCTGGAAATGATCGACGGAGGCGACAGGGACGAAAAACTGCTTTGCGTTCCCGACAAGGACCCCCGCTACGCTCACTATAAGTCCCTCAAAGACGTAGCCCCCCACCGCTTGGACGAAATAGCCGAATTTTTTAGAACCTATAAAAATTTGGAGAAAAAAGTCACAGAAATTCTGGGTTGGCAAGATGTAGATCAAGTAATGCCGTTAGTGGAAAAGTGCATCGCAGCCGATCGCAAATAAGCCCCTAGCCCGCACTCCTCGACTGCAACCCGACTAAAAACTCAGGGGGCCGAACTTAAGGCGATCGCTGCACGTCTAGGGATGCAGTCGAGGAACGGGTGGCTAGAATGTCAAATCAGTCGTGAATGCCGAGTCACCGGAACGGCATTCCTCAAAACCGCGGCCCGACTTCAATCTTGAAAAAAATACTACTCCTAGAGTAAGATCGAGCGAAAATTCTACCCATAGAGAATGCGTTCTACATTTGAGGAAATTTTACCCGAACAATCTTGTTCGGCGCTATCTTAATCTCAGAACACAGAACACGCCGGGCAGCCCGCACGGTGGAAAAAATAATCTCTCAAGCGTGACATCTCCTACACCAACCGGTACGGTTTAGGTTTTTAACAGCCCAAGTGTTCGGCACCCGGATGGTTTCCCCATAAAGCGCTTTATAGTACAGATTGCTAAAAACTAAACACTAAAAACTAAGATTTTAACTCCCAAGTTCCTGCCCCCAAAGCTAAAAAAGATGCCAGATTCCCCACCCTCTCTACCCAACCCACAGCCTTCAGATGGCAAAGCCACTATGGAAAATAGTCCTTTGACTGAGTTTGTCGTTCAGTTTTGGGGCGTGCGGGGCAGCATCGCCACCCCCGGCACCAAAACAATTCGCTACGGAGGCAACACCTCTTGCGTAGAAATGCGCTTGGGCAAAAAACGCCTGATTTTTGACGGCGGCACAGGTCTGCGAGTTCTAGGCCTCAACCTGCTGCGGCAAATGCCGGTGGAAGCCCATATGTTTTTCAGCCACACTCACTGGGATCACATTCAAGGGTTTCCCTTCTTTACTCCCGCCTTTATCCCGGGGAACTGCTTTCACATTTACGGTGCGATCGCCCCCAACGGCACTACAATCAAACACCGTCTTGCCGACCAAATGCTGCACCCCAATTTTCCCGTCCCCATCCAAGTAATGCAGTCAGACCTCAAATTCAACGATTTGACCCCTGGGGATATTCTCGAACTCGACGATGTGAAAATAGAAACGGCACTGCTGAACCATCCCAACACCGCGATCGGATATCGAGTCACCTGGGAGGGACACACAGCGGTCTACTGCACCGATACAGAACATTTTCCCGATCGGCTCGACGACAATGTGGTACACCTAGCTCGCGACGCCGACGTGCTGATTTACGACGCTAACTACACCAACGAAGAGTATTACGACTTCAATACCCCAAAAGTCGGCTGGGGACACTCGACTTGGCAAGCAGGAGTAGAAATAGCGAAAGCTGCTGGAGTCAAAAAAATCGTGATGTTTCACCACGATCCGGGTCACGACGACAATTTTCTCGATCGCGTCGAAGCAGACGTGCAGGCCGCGTTCGCCAATGGCTGCTTGGCCCGCGAAGGCATGAGCATACCAGTGATTTAGGCAACAAATCAATGCAGGCTCACAAAAACCGCCGACCGAAGGCAAAAATTAGCAGCGAGAAGGCAGAAACACCATGAACCACAAAACCCCCCCCAAGAAGCGTCGCTCTCGTGGCTTGCGGGGGCTTTACTCAACTTTGCTGGTGTTGATAATTGTCTGCTGTACCGGAGGCGGATGGGTAGCAGCCCAGACAGCCGGCTCCAACACTCCGGCGCGACTTGCTCAAGTCTCTGCAATTGAGGATAATGGCACTGTCGATCGCATCCCCGAACGCTACCAACTCGGACAGCAACTGTACCTAGAAAACTGCGCCACCTGTCACATCGGTTTACCGCCGCAAGTCTTACCTACAGAAACCTGGCGCCGATTGCTGCAAGATTCCCAACACTACGGGCAAACCATCAAACTGCTAGTAGACCCGCGCCGTCTGCTAGTCTGGAACTACCTGCAAACTTTTTCCCGTTCCCAAGCCAAAGACGAAGAGCTCGCCTATCGAGTCGCTAACTCTCGCTATTTCAAAGCTCTGCACCCCAAAGTCAAACTGCCACAACCCGCAAATATCAGCAGTTGCGTTACTTGTCACCCCGGCGCGTCTCAATACAATTTCCGCAAGCTTACCGCCGAGTGGCAAAACTCTCCGTAGCGAAGATTAAGTTCGTAATTATATCCGAGTGCGATCGTCTCGCTCGCACTAACCACAAAACGGCGATCGCATTCTGAACTAGAGACTTATCCAAAGTGTGGGTGCGTTCTTTCAATTCATGCTTACTGGGCATCGCACCTTACAAATAACCTCTGGCTTTACCCTCATCAATAACTCTGACGGCTAACAGTGAAGTTGTGCGACTGCCGATAACGTCTGTTGCAAAACCGACCAAACTTGCTAGTCCGTTCCAACCGAGTGGTTAGCAGCTTGAGTGGCATAGAAGTAAAAAATCTGTGCCTTTAACTACTTTTTGAGCAATTGTTATGATATCTTAACTTTACCGGAGGCTAGTTCAGACAATTTAAGAAGCCTGGTTATCAACTAACCTGATTTATGATTGACACTAAAAAAATTCAACTGAAATGGGAAAGTTATTGGTTTAAAACCTTTGGGAGATGGCGATCGTGTTCATTGACCTGCCCAGTAGACAGACCTCATCCTCGGCATATTTTTTGGAGTTGGATTGGCAGCTTTTTGGCAATTACTGCAACGTCCTATCTTGCTGTAAAAACTAATTCTCCTTTACTAATGGCTCCGTTTGGCGCTACAAGCGTTCTGATTTTTGGTGTCCCTGACAGCCCTTTGGCTCAACCCCGGAATGTCATTGGGGGCAATTTCTTAGCTGCTCTCACCAGTTTAATGATTCTGCAATTTCTCGGTTCTTCTCCCTGGGCGATGGGAATGGCTGTTTCTAGTGCGATCGGAATTATGCAGATTACCAGAACTCTACATCCGCCTTCGGGAGCAGTTGCCTTAGTCGTCATGATGACCAAACCAGACTGGAAATTTTTGCTAACACCTGCTTTTGAGGGATCAATAATCTTGGTCTTGTGCGCCGTCATCTTTAATAATTTAGCGGCAGACAGGACGTATCCCAACCACTGGTTATAGCATTGTCTCTAATTCTCTCATCCTTCCCTCGGGAGCACTACCCAAAATCGGGATGCTCCCTCGATTCCGACTTCCTTCTTCCTTCTTTCTTCCATCCATTACATCCCGATCGCGTGCTTCGTTGCCGAACTTCCTTCTGCTAAATTAATCAAAAAAAACGGACGGATCGGGGGAAGGTCGAGATCCCTTTTGAAAGCGTTCCCAGGACTGCTTTAACTGAGCCGGCGCCGGATATTCGCGATCGTAAACCACCAGGACATTCGTCAAATTCCGTCCCGGCGGCAATAAAATCTGCCCCTGATGAGCCAAACCCACCGAAGCGCCCCCGTCCAAATTCATCGCTTCAAAACAGCCGATCGCCTGCATAACCTTAGCTTCTGCTTCCAAAGACAAACTATCAAGAAAAGTTACCAAGAATAACTTATCTCTCGAAGCCGGAAAGCCGATCGCCGTTCTCGAACCCACGCCCAAAACATGAGAATCTTTAAAACCTTCCGACAAAGGAGACAGCCCAACTTTCCCCCCTTTAACCAATCTCGGCCCGCAAGTCAGAGAAAACCAATGTTGACTCCAATCCGGCTTACCTTCGATTCTAGCCGTCACCATTTCCAATTGATTTCCGGCTTTAATTCCCAAAGTCGTGCCGTAATTTTCCCATCGGCTGTATTTCAGAAACTTACCCGCCGCCACCATATTTCCCAGCACAGATTTCTGCTCATCTTTACCAAAAAAAGTCCCGTTAGCAACAACAGCAGCCCGGTAACGCGCCACCATATTTTCAAAAGGTTCATCGCCCCGCGTTACTTTAGAAGTATTGGCAAAATCTGCATTATTAGCTAACCCAATTGTGATATAAATTTCCGGGTCGGCGAGGTCAATAGTTGTTAGATAAAAACTGGCGCCAGCTACATTTTGGCTGCTGACTTGTACAGGTTTTGCTTGCTTAGCAGAACGTCTGATAATTTGAGGTTGAGCCGGCTGCACAGCAGGAGAACTTTCTGGCGATTTTACAATTGGATTACTCCGCAGAGGTTGATTGGTTTTTCCAGATTTTATAATGGGATTGTTAGGGAGAGGTTGAGGAGTTTGATTTGATTGTATACTTGATAAAAAAGCGAGTGACTTTTGCCACAGTTGACCCATGAGAGTCAAGAAGCTATCTCGGTTTTGGGCGATCGCAAAATAGTCAGCCACAACCCGCGCCAAAGCTAGGCCCGTTAAAAATAAAAAAGTGCGCCGCAGCATCGGGCGACAACCTTCAGACTGTTTGCGTTTAGACATAAAAAAATCTCAGCTAGCATAGCGAACAGTTTTCTATGGCTGTGACTACAAAAGGCGCGCGAATTCTGAAACTACCAGTAGCAGGGTGCGCTTCGGCGCACCTTACCACTAATTCAAAACTCAAAACAATTTCCCTAGCCCGTATTCCGCATCCCCGCAGCAATTCCATTAATCGTCAGCAGAGCTCCCCGCAACAATTCACCCTTGCTGTAACGCGAGTGAATCACCCCCGGAACCCCGCCACTACCGTGCTGCCGCAAGCGTTTCAGCAGCGAAACCTGCAACAAACCCAAAGGCACAATCGTCGCATTTCGCAACTGCACCGAACGCTGCAGGGATGGATCTCCGTCCAACAAACGCTGGTGTCCCGTAATAGTTAAAACCAAACCCCGAATCAAGTGAAATTCGGCAGCAATTTGCTCGAATAAAGTCTGAAAACGCTCCTTGTCAGCCGGCAAAGCTAACTCCTGCACGTAGTGTTCTGCAATCTGCAAATCTACCTTAGATAAAGTCATTTCCACCTTAGAAATTACCATTCTAAAAAACGGCCATTTCAAGTAGAAATACTGCAAAAGTTTCAAATGTTCTTCCGGTTCCTCCAGCAAAAATTCTTGCAAAGCCGTGCCGACACCGTACCAAGAAGGCAGCAAAAAGCGGCTTTGAGTCCAGCTAAACACCCAGGGAATTGCTCGCAAACCGCTGATGTCTTTTTTGCCACCGCGACGCGCGGGGCGAGAACTAATTTGCAACTGGCTGATTTCTTGAATTGGGGTAACTTGGTGGAAGAAATCGACTAAATCCGGCTGTTCGTAGATTAAATGGCGGTAGTGCGATCGCGATCTCACCGACAACTCCTCCATAATCTCATTCCAAGGGTCGATGCCATCAAAACCAGTGTGCAGCAAACTAGCTTGAATTACCGCCGCCGCCACAGTTTCCAAATTGTAAAGCGCCAACTCCGGCAAAGAATATTTAGAAGCCAAAACCTCGCCTTGTTCGGTAATCTTAATTCGCCCGCTAATACTCTTTCCAGGCTGAGCCAAAATAGCCTTGTAAGCAGGCCCGCCGCCGCGCCCTACAGAACCGCCTCGGCCGTGAAAAATCCGCAACTCTACATTGTATTTTTCCGCAACCATTTGCAAAGCCTTTTGAGCTTTGTGGATTTCCCAATTGCTGCTGAGGAAACCAGAATCTTTATTGCTGTCTGAATAGCCCAGCATCACCTCTTGCAATTTGAGAGTTTCGATTGGACATTGGATATTTTCTTCGCTTTTTTCTGCTAGTTCCTGTGCGTATCCTCCTGTTAGCAAAGCTCGATAAAGCGGCAGATCGAAGATTTGCTGCATTACTTCCGGCGCTTTTTTTAAATCTTCCACCGTTTCAAACAGAGGAACTACTTGAATGCTGCTAATTCCTGTAGCCGGATCGTAAAGTCCTGATTCTTTTGCTAACAACAAAACCGCCAGCAAATCGCTGACATCGTGGCTCATGCTGATGACGTAAGTTTGGCAAATTTCCGGGCCAAACTCCTGCTGCATTTGCCGCAATATTCGGAAGGTATTGACCGTCTCGCAAGTTTTGGGAGAAAAGGGCAATTCTGCGGGAATTAAAGGGCGGCGAGTTTGCAGTTCTGTTGCGAGCCAAATAATTCGATCGCATTCCGACATTTCATTGTAAGACTTGGGCAAAATTTGCAAGTATTCAGCAATTTCGCTCAAAGCGTCGGAGTGTACTGTTGACTCTTGGCGGATATCTAGGTAAGCCAAATTAAACCCGTAAATTTCTACTTGGCAGAGCAGATTTTCCAAGTCCCGACAGCTCAAACCAGTTTCCACTAAATTGTGCTCGATGAGCTGCAACTCAATCAAAAACTCAGCGCCCGATCGATAAAGGCCGGTCATTCCGGGATTTTCCGACAAAGCTTCGCGTTCCCGCTGCAACTCGTCTCCTTTGTAGAGTCGCCAATTGCGATCGCGCGTATTTTCCAGCCGCTGCAGCACGTAGGCCAGCTTCAACCGATAAGGTTCTTGGCGGTAGCGGATCGCCCACTGCTCGTAAACCTCGGGAAATTCCGATCTGTCGCGATCGAGAGATTCGAGCAATTCCGGCAGCACGTCGCTCCAGTGCAGCGACAAACTCAACAGTTCATTGAGGCGTTTCACGGCGTTGATGTACTTACACAGCACCAAATGGCGCTGATAACAAGCTGTTTGCCAAGTAACTTTCGGAGTCACAGAAGGGTTGCCGTCCCTGTCCGATCCCACCCAAGAACCGAACTTGCAAAAATTGTAACTCGGCGGTTTCAGATAAGGATAAGAAGCGTGGAGCGCTTGCTTTAAGCGGTGGTAGAGTTCGGGAATCGCATCAAACAGCACTTCATCGAAGTAGTGGAGAGTGTATTCCACCTCGTCAAGCACAGTCGGCTTGAATTGGTGCAGTTCGTCCGTGCGCCACCAGAGGCGAATTTCTTCCATCAGTTGCTCTTGGAGAGCTGCCGCTTCCCAGCAAGACACCGGGTAGGGGCTTTGAGAGCCGCCCCCGAACACCTGAAATTTCTCGTCAACTTGGTCTAGCTGTTGGAGAATCTTCGCCATTCGCCGCTGCTTGGTGCGGATCGTGTGGCGGACAATTTCCGTCGGGTGAGCGGTGAATACCAAGCGGATGTCCAACTGATCGATCAAGCGCTGGATTTGTTGGCTAGGCACGTTCAAGCGTTGCAGCATCGGGAACAGTTGGTGAAAAGTTCCGGCGTCTCGGGGGATCGTCTCGCTGCTGTCTGCATTGCTCAGAGCCGTTTGGGCGGGGCCGGGGCCTTCCCTGTGCCGCGGGCGATCGGGCGCATCCGTTGCTTGTCCGGGCAGTTTAGAAAACATCCGCCCACCAGCATCGTTGCTGCTAGCGTAGGCTAGCTGTTGGTCTCGCTGTTCGTAGTGCTGTTCGACAATGTTGATCAACTGGAAATACAGTGCAAAAGCCCGAGCGGCGCGGATGGCGGCGTTGAGGTCGAGCTTTTCGATTAGCTGTGCGACATTCGACTCGCGAAAGTTAGTGGCCTGTCCCTCGGCGGAATTGACCGATCGCATTTGTTGGAGCAAATCCACCAATTCCTGCCCGCACTCCTGTCGCAGCACCGATTCCCACAAGTCCTCTACTACTTTGAGGCGATTGCGCAGAAACAGGTCTGATTTTGAGTAAGCGGGAGAATGGGAAATAGATGTTGCATCAATAGCCTGTTCTGAAGACTGGAGGACTGAAGTCATCGGGCTGTTCCTCAATAGCTGCGGGTGTCAAGAAAATTGTATGGTTTAGTTTCGCCTAAAACACTTTTGTTTGCAGTCAAATTTGAGACAACTTATTGCAACGTAGAAAGTAGAAGGCATTTATGTACAAGGTATAAAGAAAGACCAATTTTAACAGCACGGATTTTACCGATTGTCAAGCTTTAAGATTGGTTAACCTGCAATTTGAGATTTTCGGCGCGAAAGGTTCGGCGAACACTGAGTCGAACAATTTTAGATTTACTCCAAAGATGAATCTGGGAGCTTGAACAAGAGTCTAAAATTTTGAACTTTCCACCAGAGGAGCCGGGGGCTGACATAAGTTTTTGGGCGGGGTGAAAAAAATTAGCTTCTAGTTGCAAGCATCCTTCCTTATGCCTTCTAGTCCTGTGATTGAGGAAAGTTGAGCACGGGGAGGCGCGAACCCCGAAAAACTTCTTCGCTTTCAACGCCGATCGACGCAACAAACTCAGCAGCAGCTTTAGCCACCACCAAGCCGCCCAGCATGGGTAAAGCGACCAAGCTCAATAAAATGTCTGAGGGAACTGGCAACTTTGGACTGTTAGGTGTTTGAGTTTTGAGCAAGTCTTGGTTTTCCGACGGCATAAATTCCTCCTGTGTCAATCCCTAATCCTCAGTTTACAGGGCAAATAATCATCTTGACTGCTGACGAATGACTAATGACTTTTGATATCAAATCCAGTGACATCCGAATCAGATCCTGCAAGCGATCGTCCCCGCGCAGCCAAGTCTATAAATATCTTCTCGCCAGATCTTAAGCTCGCACTCGGAAAAAAGGCTTTGTATAAAATCGGGATACTCTCCGAATATCGAGCGTGCGACTGTCTCCGCGCAGCTAAGCGAAACCACAGCACTACAATCCGAAAATGATTATTCCGATACAAACGGAAACGGTATCAGGAATAACGAATAACTTCTTGCTAGGCTTAATTTGGGTCTATCTGTGCCAAAATGTCGGGGTAGTATTATCAAAACACTATTCCCCAACGGCTCGAAGCCGAGGGGATACAAGGCAAGACAGTAAGCCCAGCAAGGCTTAAACCTGACAAAACGGTTAGGCTCGGCAAATAAAATAATTGTCTGTAAAATCTGTAACTGTGCTATTTCTAGAAAACAAAACCAGCTTTGGCAAAATTTAGAGTTTCATGTTGAATGCGAACGGGAGCATATTGGCAGATAATCGATCGATCGCGTCGCAGTGGGCGCAAGAAGCTTTAGGGCTTCCCGAAGTTCAAGTACAAGCGCGTTTGCGGGGAAATCACCTGCACATTTTGTGCGAAGCAGCGCAGTGTCCGTCTCAAGAATTGGTGACGGCGAGATTTACCAGCGCCCTCGAACAAACTGATTTAACGCGACTGCTGCCCGATCGACCTAAAATTTACCAGTTGTTTCTGTGCGGCCGCAAACTCGGTTCCCGACAAAATGACTGGACAGTCCGGCTCGATTGCAGCAGTCCGCAGCGACACCAACAGCCGCAGCAACCGGAACCAAAAGTTGCCGAAGTGCCGCCGCCAGAGAGTCCCGCCGACGGCGAACCGCCAGCAAGCCCTAAAAAAGGCGGATTTTTCGGCAAATTCAAGAATGACAACCGCAAACTCAAACAGACACCAAAACCGGTAGAAACAGCGGCCCACCCGCCGCAAGTACGGGAAGAACTTGATTTTGACGCCGAAAGTCTTCCCATCGCCTCGCGGATTCAATACCCAGAAGCTTTTGAAACTTCCCCCGTGACGATCGACACTTCGGCTGCTGCGACGCGGGAAGCTTTTAGTTCCGCCCCCCCGCAGCAGAAAGCGAACCGCGGCGCGGTGGCTTTGATTCAATCCCCCGAAGCCGACTCAGGCGAGGGCGATCGCGGTGGAACATTGACGGTTTCGCCGGAAACTTTGGCGCGCCGGGGCTATCCAGATGCGATCGCCAGCTATCTCAGCGAAATCCTCGGGCCGATGGGAGTTTCGGTAAAAGTAAGCATTCGCGAAAAAGAACTCAAAAGCAGCCGGGAAAACCTGCCGGCTCAGGCGCCGGAAAATATCAAGCCCAAGGAACGCCGGCTGCTGGTGCTGTGCGAGTCAGCTTACAGCCCCGACCCTTCGTTGCTGGCAGAACCCATCGCCGGCCGGCTGCGGAAACTGCAACTAGAGGATTTCCGGGAAGCACTGATCGGCAGCCAAGTGAGCGGCGAAGCGAAGCCGGACTGGGTGCTGCGGGTGGATTTGACTTCGCCGGACAAAATTCTCAAGGAATGGGCCAGGTGGGGAGACGTACCTGCGATCGCCAAATTGCTAAACCAAAACTTGGCAGCATCGAGAGTCGAAGTGCGGGCCACCCTCAAAGAAGCAACCCTCCACCTGTTTTGCAGCAAAACTGCCAAAAAAGGACAAAAGCCTAAACGGCAAGAATACCCCGACAAGCAGCAAACCACCGACACGATCGCCCCTTTGTTAGCTTCCTTCGCGCCCCAAGGCATCCGCGCAGCTACTATCTACGGCGTAGAACCAGCCAAGGACTCTCAGGCGGCGCCGGAGTCGCCAGTGTGGATAGACTGGGTGGACTTGCCAGCAGCCCACCACCCCGACTTGGCTGCAAGCGCCAGAACGCTGGCGGCCGAGGGCGACCAATTGGCTCTGACTTTTTTATTGAACAGGTTGCTCAACCCTAGTCTCAGGCGCAAGCTGGAAACAGGAGGGATTCGCGCTGTCGTGCTGCAAAAAGCCGACGTGCTGCACGTCATGACTGAAGCTCTGACTTGCCCTTCTCAGTCGAAGGTAGGGCCGCCGGTAGCTAAATTCTTGCGGCAGTTACAAATTCCGGGATTGGCAGGGGTGCGAGTCTACGGGCGTCGCGCCGGCCAGAAAGTGCCCCTGTGGCGCTACGCAATTGACCTCAGAACGGCGGTTGACGAGGAATCAGCCGCGACTTCGGCACCGGCTCCCTCGCAATTGGCTGTCTTGGCAAAGGAACCTGTGCCGGAGTTTGCGCCGGATGATGGGGCTTTTTCGGGTTTGGGCGAGAATTTGGTGTTCGATGCGCCCGGGCCCAACCCCTGGCGGCCCCGCTTCAAAATCAGACTCCCCGGATACAATCTGGGCGAGCAGTTAGTTCAAGCTGCGGTGCAACCGCTTGTGGCTTCGGGGTTTTTTGTCCCCAACGATGGTTTGTCAACAAATGCTGCTGCGCCGGGGGGCGTGAGAGCCGATCGCGCCGCCGGCATGGCTTTGATTTGGGCGATCGCCGGCTGTCTGCTGACTTTCAATACCGATTGGCTCCTCGGTTTATTTCTGCAATCTGCGACGGTCAGTCAAGCTCCTAGCACTTCCGAAGTTTGCAGCGGCCCAAATTGTCAAAAATCATCCCCCAAGGCTTTTGGCGACGTTACAGCCCGACTTCCGAACGAAACCGCGAACCCCGTTCCCCCTTCTGGGGAGGTAAATTTGCCTCGAATTCCGTTGCAGCCGTCGCCGGAAGCGAACCAGGAAGAGGCTTTCAATGGCTCTGGGTTTACGAAACCGGGAAATATTAGCGTTCCTGTAGCTGATGTTTCTGCTCCTCCGGTGTTCCCTACTTTGAGGAGCGAGCAGCTTGACGACCAGATAGCGCGCTATCAAGAGTACATCCACCTGCACAAGAAACCGCCGGATATTTTAATTGTCGGTAGTTCCAGGGCGCTGCGGGGCATCGACCCGGCGGTTTTGGAAACAGCTTTGGCAGCTTCGGGCTACCCGGGGCTGAGGGCTTACAATTTTGGGGTTAATGGAGCTACTCTCCAGGTTGTAGATTCGATCGTCCGCCGGATTTTGCCGCCGCAACAACTGCCAAAATTGCTGGTGTTGGCGGACGGGGCGAGGGCTCTCAACAGCGGGCGGCCGGATTTGACTTTTAGCGCGATCGCTTCTTCGGAAGGTTACAGGCAATTGTCCCGGGGTAGTTTTCTGATCCGCACCAATGAATTAGATGCCGAAGGATCGAAAGAGAGTGCCAACAATCCGGTGGCGACTGCCACTGAATTGGTGGACAATTTGGAACAAGCTCAAGCTAACGTTCAGCAATTGGTGAGTCAAAAGTTTGTGGAGGGTTCTGCAACTTACAAAAAGCGCGATCGGCTCAAAGGGTTTTTGCGATCGCTCGCCAATCCATCAGCCCCTGTTGCAACCGAGATCCCTCAAACCGCAGCCCTGGGCCCAGAAACAACGGAAAATGCCCAGCCCACTGCTGCGAGTAAACCAACCAGCGAGTTTCAACCAAACGGCTTTTTGCCGATCGATATACGCTTCAATCCTGATACTTACTTTCAGAGCCACCCGAAAGTATCTGGCTACTACGACTCCGACTATCAAGATTTTAAATTGATAGGCGAACAAGCTCTAGCACTCAAAAATCTGATCCAATTTACTAAGGTTCGCAACATCAATCTCGTGTTTGTGAATATGCCTCTGACCGAAGATTATTTAGACCCGGTGCGGACAGGTTACGAACAAGAATTCCGGCAATATATGCAACAATTAGCAGCTCAAAGCGGACTAATTTTCCTAGATAAGAGTTTATTGTGGCCCCAGGCGCGGGAATCTTTTTCCGACCCCAGCCACCTCAACCGTTACGGTGCTGTTGCAGTTTCTAAACGGTTGGCTCAAGATCCCATGATTCCCTGGCCGGCGAAACAATAGTTTTGACTTTTGAGTTTTGAGTTATTTTAGAAGTTAACGATCCCAACGTTGCGAGTGCGGCGCGACTATCTCAAAACTATTCTTTCCTGCGGCTACTGAAAATGAAAAGATTGATATTTCCTGAAGCTAGCAAAAATACACAGATAAAAAGTGCCAGAAAAAATCTGCCTTTGATATTTTTTATATTATCTTTAGCATTTTTCTGTTGGAGTTTGTATAAAGGTTTCTTTTTACCTTTAGCTTTATCCTCTCCGCCGCCCAGCCAGGAACAAAGTAGCGAACAGCAAACTCTGGAACCCTTTGAACAGGTTGTCAAAGAGGCACAAAAGTTAGAGGGACTATTTACCCTTTACCGCAATCAAGCAACTAATAAAGTTTATCTAGAAATTACGCAGCAACAACTAGACAAAAAATTCCTGTGTTTCGTGACATTGGCTTCGGGTTTGGGGGAAGGCGGCATTTTTAGCGGATTGCCGATCGGCGATTTCTTGTTTCAACTGCGCCGAGTTCAAAATAACGTGCAGTTTGTCATACCAAATATCAATTTTCGTACCAGTCCGGGCGACCCGCAAGCTGGTTCGGTGGAAAGGGCATTTAGCGAGTCGATTCTCTATTCTTTGCCGCTCAAAAGCATTCATCCGCAAAGACAAACTCTGCTGATCGATTTAGGCGATTTGCTGATGAGCGAAAAGCGCGATTTACCAGGGGTAAAAGCGATTTTGCCGATGATTTTGGGCGCTTCTTACTCGATCGATGAAGACAAGTCTTATTTTAAAGATGTTAAAGCGTTTCCGCTGAATGTAGAAATTGCTTCTATTTACGGTTTTTCTAGCGATAATGACAGTGCGGTTAACTATTTACCTTCGGTTCCTGACAGTCGGGCTTTTAACCTCCGCATTCACTACAGTTTCTCGGAAGTGCCGCTAAATAACGGCTACCGCCCCAGACTTGCGGACGAGCGAGTGGGCTATTTTCTGACAGCATATAAGGACTTTTCTGACAAGAGCAGCCGGGAGCCTTTTGTGCGCTATATCAATCGCTGGCATTTGCAAAAGCAAATCCCGACGGCGCCGATGTCGCCTCCGGTGCAGCCGATCGTCTTTTGGATTGAAAATAATGTGCCTGTGGAATACCGAAACGCAATCCGCGAGGGAGTTTTGGAGTGGAACAAAGCTTTTGAAAAGGCAGGTTTTACTGAGGCAATTCAGGTCAAACAAATGCCGGACAATGCTAAATGGGACCCGGCTGACGTTCGCTACAATACTATTCGCTGGTCGAGTTCTTTTGAGCCTGAGTTTGCCGGGATCGGCCCGTCTCGCACCAACCCGCTGACGGGGGAAATTTTGGATGCTGACATTCTTTTGGATGCTAATATTGTCCGGCAAATCAAACAGGGCTATCGGTCTTTGGTGGAACAAAATCGATCGGTATCTAAGAGTTTTCAAGGGCGAAACGGTTCTAATACCAATCCCTGTCAGTTCGGGATATATTCTCGCTATTTGCAGGTGCTAGAAAATGGGGATTTAGGAAAAAGCAGCGGGGAAAATGCTCGAGGTGGAATTGCTGATGATTTGCCGACTTTGGTAGAAAGATACCAAGAGCAAAAGCGATCGCCTGTGTCGCGGTTGATGTCGAGTTCGGATATGTGTTTTGGGTTGGAATCTAGCCGGCAGTTTGCGATCGGGGCAATGTCGATGGATCTGTTGGAAAATGCAGCGCCTAGCAGTGGGGCGATTGACAATTATGTTAATGAATATATCCGATTTTTGACTGCCCACGAAGTCGGTCACACTCTCGGTTTGAGGCACAATTTTCACGGGAGTACCATGCTGCAACCTGAAGATTTGAACAATACTCAGGTAACTCGCACGCAAGGTATGATTGCGTCGGTGATGGATTATGTGCCGATTAATTTGGCACCGCAGGGAACTGTGCAGGGCGACTATTATCCAACAATTGTAGGGCCTTACGACGATTGGGCGATCGAGTACGGTTACAAGGTGATTGGCGGCGTAAACCCGAACAGCGATTTACCAGCGCTGCAACAAGTTGCCAGCCGCGCTGCGGAACAGCAATTAGCTTACGCGCCGGATGAGGATTCTGTTGACATTCTCGATCCCGCTGCAAATACCTTCGATCTCAGCGCCAATATGCTGAGGTATTCGCAATGGCAATTGGATAATGCGAGGGCGATGTGGCAGCGTTTAGAAAAGCGAATTCCGGTTGGGGAAGACGGTTATAACGAACTGCGGGTGATGTTTGATTCGGTGTTCGGGTATTATCTTCAGCAGGTGATGAATGCGACTTTGTATGTGGGGGGACAGTCGTTTAATCGGATTCGCCCTGGAGATACTAATGCGAAGTTGCCGTTTGTGCCGATCGAACTTTCTCAGCAGCGAGAAGCTTTAGCAACTTTAGAGAAGTACGTTTTTGCGCCGGATGCGTTTAGTTTTGCGCCGGAATTGCTCAACAAATTGGCGCCTTCGCGCTGGGAGCACTGGGGAAGTCCGGCTTTGGTGTTTCCTCTAGATTACCCGATCGGCGATCGAATTACTTTTTTGCAGCGGTTTGTATTGCGGGTTTTGCTATCTCCGACGCGCTTGGCGAGACTGCGGGATGCGGAGTTAAAATCAGCGCCGGAAACTGCTTTGAGGTTGCCGGAAGTGTTGGATACTGTGCAAAAGGATATCTGGAAAGAGGTTTTGCAGGCGGAAAAGAAGATGCAAATTTCAACTTTTCGGCGTTCTTTGCAGCGGGAACATTTGGCGATTTTGATGGGAATGGTGCTGCGAAAAACCAGTGTTCCAGAGGATGCGCGGAGTTTGGCTTGGTACGAGTTGCGGCAGTTGCGGGAGGGTTTGAGCAAGAGTATTCGGAATTTGGATCGGAATGCGGATGCTTATACGCGGGCTCATTTGGAGGAAACGCGCGATCGGATTTCTAAGGTTTTGAATTCGCAGATTCAGTCGAATTAATTTTATAGCAACCGCAAAAGCGGTTGCTATAGTGTAAAAAATCTGTTTTACTTTGCATCAGAGGGGTAGCTTAGCAATACGATCGACCCATTCCTCTGCACTAGATGCAGCCCAAATCACCAGCAGTTCTTCGATGACAACTTCCATCGGTATTTTTCGGGAAACAATAATGACTCCAGCACTCTGATTCGTAGTGATGAACTCAGCAAATTCGGAGGGCATTGTTTTTCGATCGTGGCTGACGAGAACACGTCTTTGCTGTGCTGCAATTGCCAGCACGTCGGAATCTTTAACACCTTCTAACCCAGCAGCAAAAGCAGTTTGAAAGTCGATTGTAGATTCTCGTCGCAGTAATCCTGTGACGATTGCCTGATTTAAGTCAGCATCAGCTTGGTAGCGCACATTCACGATCGCACCTGCTGTCTTGCAGCCTTAGCTGCAATCAGTTTGTTGTACAAAGCTGGATCGCTGGTTTGTAGAGGTTGAGGCATGGCATCAAATGCAGCTTCTTCGGCGGCTAAGTAAGCGTCGATTTCAGCGCGGTTGGCTAGATAAAAAGCGATCGCGCCATAAACCTGTTCCAGTGTCAGTAGTGGGAAAGACTGAACAATAGTTTCGGGCGATAGTCCTTGTTGGAAAGCATAGGCGATCGAGTCAAGAGAAATCCGAGTTCCTTTAACCCAATAGGCATCATTCCGATACTCTATGTAAGTTTTAACTGCTACAACTGGCATAATTTTTTTTAAACTCTAACTACTTCTTATTGTAGACGGAAGAACCCGCAGGTAATTGAATTTTTTATGGTGAGACGAGGGCAAGCATGGTCTAAGCTGACTTTTGCAGCCATTGATTTTAATGATAGATCGTGAGGCATTGAGTGCTATCGAATTTGAGCCTTATAAAGGAATGAGCTTATTCTCGTCATTAAAGTTAGCAAATATATATTCACTAGCCCTTTCTGGAACAGTGTTATCAGACACAATAATTTGCAAACGATTCTGATGAGCCTGACTAACTCGGATAATATAACGATAAATAGCTTCTATACGTTCACGATCCAACCCCTCATAGCCTATATTTCCAGATAGACCATCAATTAACAAGATATTGGGAAGTTGCAGGTCAAAATGAATACAGGTTAGTTGGTGTGCTAAAGCATGGGCCGTATTAACCATCACCTTAAGACCTTGAGACTCTAATTCATCAAAACGCCTTCCCTCAAAGCGTGGTAAGTACGTTTTGCGATCAATAATTGATGGTCCCGGATCTGAGAAAGATGGCACTCGAATTTCCCGTAAGATAGTTTGATAAGTTTTGTCCAGAAAATTCATATACTCGCCAAATTTTGAAACTCGGCTATTAGCTATATCAATAGCTATATCTAACTCTCCCAGATGGGATTTTAGGTGTTCAATAGCACTGATAGCCTGATCTTGCCGATTATATAGTCCGAGATATTCTTCTAGACGCTGCTTCTTCTCTTGTAATTGGGTGCGATGGTGTTCCGCCTGTGCGATTTGCTCTGCTTGTTCGGAAACATAGCGGCGGGCCCGATGATTTATCTCGGAAGATAAGGTTTGGCGTTGTAGATTTTTTTGAGTGATTGCCTGTTCAATACCGACAATTGCAGTGCGATGTGCATCTACTAATTCAAAAGTTTCACTGATTTGTTGTTCTAATCGATCTTGTTCCTTGATCAAATCATCTTGGGTGATTTGAGGCTCTGGTGGTTGCAAGCACAGATAGCAAGTTTCTGGTTCGGTTCGGGATGGTTGAAGAGAAGAGCCACACCGTGGACAGGAAAGGAAATCGAAATCTAGCAAATAGTTTCCTGCCACAATCGACTTGGTAAGTCTAGAACTTTGGGTCTGTAGTTGGGCAATGAGACTTTGTTTCTGTTCGAGGCTATATTGCTCGTACTGATGATTTTGGTGAAGTTTATCCAATTGCTGCTGCAGCTCTAAGAGGTGTAGTCGTAACTCATCTGTATTTGTATAACCTCTAATTTCCTCCCCTAGAGTTTCTGAATCCGAATATGCTATTTCTAATTCTCTAATTACATTGTTTAGATTATAGACAATAGCTGCTCGATTCTCAAACGGTGTTCCCGTAAGAAATTCATCAATTGTTTTAGTGTAGTTCTGTAAACGTCCAATTTCACTGACTGTTTCACGGCGTTTTATCTGTAGCTGAGCTATTTCGACATCGTACTTCCCATAAATGACTTCAAAAACGTACTTACGTTTGTTATTTTTTGAAAAATGGTTATGTCCAAAAACGCTACTATCAATTTCATCTTGACGGAGATGGCAATACATTATGTAATCATTGATGGATAGAGGTGATGTATCACTATCATCTTGAGTTGGTGCTGTCGGGACTTTCAAGATTGGCAAGTTGAGTTTTTTCAGCAACCAAGTTCCATAGGTTTCTTCGTCGGCTTTACCACGCAAAGCTGGTAAACGTGTTGCCTCATTTTCACCAGCAATAGAAACCATTGCATCATTTGTTGTGACGAAAGGTCTGATAATCTCATAGGTCTGGTCACCAATAATGACCTCTCCTGCCAGATTAGTAATGTTGTCTTTTGCTTCTCTTGAAAAATCTTGTAGTACAGAACCTAACAATCCTCGAAAGCATTTAATCAGGGTTGTTTTGCCAGTTGTGATTGAGCCAGTAATGATGTTCAGTCCAGCTTGCAAGTGCAATTCGCGATCAGCACCTATCAAGTTAATTTTATTAATACATACTCTCATAATTTGTCCCCCAAATCAGCACCAGTAACTTCAGGAAAATGCTCGTAAATGAAATTCTTGAGAGAACTACCAGACAAGTCAAAATTTTGTCTCAAAATTTTAATCCGTGTACTGGTTTCTTGCCAAGAATCTTCCTTTGCAAGTTTTTTGGCAAGTTCTGAACCTAATGTTGTAGTACGATAGCTAATCCCTCGATTGCTGGAAGCGATTTCCACTAACCCTTTACCAATGAGCTTGCCAAGAATAGCATAATGTGACGGGTCCCAAGGTCCATATCGATAGCGAATCATCCTCCCTTCAATATTATCTTGTTCTTCAGGAAGCACATCCATAACTTGATTGGGTTGCCGAATAGCAAGAGCACGTTTCATAAAATTAGGGTAACGCAGAAAAAAATCTAGTTTGGCAAGTTTAGTTCTACCTTCTAGCGATTTTTTCTTTGCTGTGAAAGCATGAATGAGAAGCAGAATACGCGCCTCGCTTTCTATAGAAGGTTGAAATAATTCCTTACGCAATTTTTACCCCCCAATCGATGCGACATTCATCAGAGAGTCCGCAGGCGGCGCCAAGTAACAGATAAGGATCTTGCTTGTATATGAGATTGGGATCGACAGATTCCTTTTTTTGGGTTAGTTCATCGAGCACTGCTCGCCAGATAATCTTGGCTGGTTTTTCTGATTCATCATGATTCTCCACAATTGAATTCGTGAGTGTTTGGATTCGTATCTGCACATCCGTAATTTTGTCTTCTTGAGCCCAAAAACCAGATGCTAGGATCTCAGCTTCATGTATAGAAGCATTAGCTCGTAGGTTTTTCGCATCTATGATAATGCGTTCTGTGGCTCCACCTGCAATAAGTTTTTTTTCCAGGTTAGTGGGAGTAGGTGCATTGAGGTCAGTAATTCGAGACAGCAAGAGATAATCGCCACTTGTTAAAGAGCCAAGGATATCAGTGATATTCTTGGCAGTAAGACGTTTTGCATTGACTCTGGCTCTTATCTCATCTTCAAGCCCCTCTACCTTTGCGATGTAATAATACAAAATATTATCCAAGCGATCGCAGGACATTGCCCGAAGAATTTCATCCGTAATTTTTTCCTCTAGAGATTCAATTTCACGGATTGAGGTGCTTGCTGAGACTCGCCCCATCAGGTGAATATTTCTCGATGTAATATGCTCTCTAGAAGCCTGATTGGGAAGAACAGTGACAACTTCCAGAAAAGTGCTGCACTCAGAATCTTCAATCTCAAGTTTTTTAGCAACCTTCTGTACAAGATCGTCTGAAATATCGCGCTTAGAGTGAGTTAAGGCATTGAGCTCATCTCTGGGAGATATTGCTCCTTCAAGAAAGAGACTGTATTTGGCTTCTAAAACCGATGTTCTCTTAAAAGCCCGGTATAAACTTGTTAATCCCTTTATAGCATCGGTCAGTTTCCATCCCCCCAAGTCGGCATTCCGGGTTTTGACCTGAATAAAATGCCAATAATCGTCGTATTCAACGACTATATCTTCAAAGTGCTCCATAATGACAGAGCGTACTTTTTCCTTGCGAGCGCATGCCAGACAGAAAGGCAAAGCAAGTTGAGCTTGATAACGAAACCGTTTCAGCGTATCGGTGCCCGTATCATCGGGCGGTTCCTGATTGAGAGGATTTTTCATCGCGTGCTGCTATGGAAGCCTTGGATAAAGAGAAGTATCTTGATGAGGAACGGATGCTGGCAGGGATTTAGAATTGTCTGAAACCTTTGTCTATAGCTTACTTCATTTATTGCCCCAAACTCACACCGCGATATAACTCCTCGATCGCCACTTCCAGCTCAATACTCTGTAAAGTATTATTTGCAGCCTAGGCATAGGCAGGAAGTGGCTCATAAACGAGTTGCATGAGTTTTTCTGAGGGAATGGTTTCCATTGCATAGGTATTGCCTTGAGTATCGGCAAAATCTACTAGATAAGCGCGATCGTCAAAGCTCATCAGAATAGTGCCAACTTGTCCGGGCCGGAGCAAAATTGGCCCAGAGGTGTCTTTATGGATTGCCTGAATTTCTTCGGTCAAGGCAACAACATCATACTCGTGTAACGTCATCACAATATCCTCAGTTATTGACAGGATAGGTATTCGCTCTTTTTTAACCGCAGATTAACGCAGATTAACGCAGATAGGAGAATGGCGTTCGCTATTTTACCCTAAACAAACAAAACCCGCTAGATGCGGGTTTCATTTTAAGAATTTCAATTTAACTAATTACTACATCACAACTGCACTAATCAAAGTTTGCACATTTTGTACAACAGCAGTAGTCAAATTATGAGTCACAGGCAAACTGTCAACCACAATTCCAGCGCACAATAGCATCAGGTACAGAATAGAGTATTTAAAGAGCGATCGCGCAACAATCTTATCCTCTGGAGTCTGCAACAGCAACCAAGCTTTTTGGGCAAAAATAGCACCGAGGAAAATAGCTGTCCCCGCATACACAGCGCCCGCTAAATGCAGGGGATAAACTAGCAGCAAAGTTGCAGGAATCATCAATAGCGTGTAAATCCAAATTTGGCGGGCTGTCGCTTCGTCGCCCTCAATTACGGGTAACATCGGGACGCCTACTTCCTTGTATTCGTCGCGAATCATCATTGCTAATGCCCAAAAATGCGGCGGTGTCCACAGGAATATAATCCCAAACAGCAGCCACGCACCCCAACTCAAATCTCCCGTCACCGCAGCCCACCCAACTAGCGGGGGAATCGCCCCTGCTGCACCGCCGATGACGATGTTTTGCACGCTGTGGCGCTTCAGCCAGTGGGTGTAAATTAGGACGTAGAAAAGGATGCCTGACATTGCTAGCAATGCGGCTAATAAGTTGGCAACAACTGTCAGCAATGTAAAGGATATTGTAGCTAGGGCGATCGCAAATATCAAAGCATCCCGCTTCTTGACACGCCCGGAAGGAATCGGCCGCCACCGGGTGCGTTCCATAATATAATCGATGTCGCTGTCGTAGACACAATTAATCGTATTCGCCGACGCAGAAGCTAAAGCGCCTCCGGTAATAGTTGATAACAGCAATAGCGGGTCTACTTCTCCTTTGGCCGCCATCCACATTCCTGCTGAGGTAGTGATTAGCAGCAGTAAAATAATTCTGGGTTTTGTTAGTTGATAGTAACTTTTCACGACTTGCGAAAAGTTTTCGTGGAGGCGGGGCCTGTCGTTGGTAAGGATTTCTTGCATCGGTTGTAAGCTGTTAGTAATTATTTGCGAATTCGTCATTAGTCATTAGGTGGGAGTGGCGGGTTTTACGAAAAATATTTGCTGTAGCTACAAGGATTAATAAAACCGCCGCCTCTTACTTTAGTCTTATCTCTCAAGCTGATAAAACTCGATCGCGCCAAGCTAAAACACTAAAAGCTATCAGGGTTCCCAGCAAAGCAGCACCAACTGCTTGGTGGGCGACTGTCAGCGGTTCTACCTGAAGGTGCAGCCGGAAAGTTGCTAATCCCAGAACTAATTGAGCAATTAGGCAAACACTCGCCCAGTTAGCCAGTTTTCGCAAGTTGGGACTCAGTGCAGGCTGCCGCCAAGCCATGACTGATACTGCTAAAGTCGCTGCTGTAGCTGGTAAGATACCGGCGATGTGGCTGTTCATTACCGAGCACAATTCTGAGGAGCTCAAACATTGGTGCAGTGCCCATCTAGAGCCTACTAATGCTCCTAGCAAACTTTGCAGGTAAACTAACAAAGCTGCGATCGAACTTACCCAAGCTAATTTGCCCGTATTGCCTGTAGCTTCGTAGGGAGTCAGCATGAAACCGATGACTAGCAGGGCGCCAAAAAATAGTAAAGCTGTTCCCAAGTGAGCAGTAACGATGTCAAATCTCAGCAGTTGTGTTACTGTCAAGCCGCCCAATACGCCTTGAAAAACGATTAAAAATACTGCCCCAGCGCTCGCCCAAGGCAGCCATTTTGGCAGGCGGCTGCGGTAAAACAAAGATAGTCCTAAAAGTGCGATCGCGCTTAAGCCCATCGCTGCTGCGTCCAAACGGTGAAACCATTCCAGAAATACCTGCAAATTCATTTGCGCTGCGGGTATTAATTGACCGTAGCACAGCGGCCAGTCGGGGCAAGCGAGCCCCGCATTCATCACCCGCGTGGCGCTGCCTACAGCCATTAACAGCCAGGTTGCGATCGCAATTTTCCACACTAGGCTGCGGATAATATCTTGTGGCTGCCACTGCACTCCTGCTGCTGCGTTTGGCTGATTTACAACTGAGTTTGCCATGAAATTTACCTTAGCCTTTGTTGTCGATCGAACTTAATTAAATATCGAGGTTTTGCTGTGGCTGAGCTTAGCCGAGCTTAACACTCTTTTTCTCTGACAAACCGTCATGTATACTACCTTAGCGACATCGAAATCCAATTAGTTTGTCTTTAGAAAATTTTCAACTTTCCTTTTTACATTACAAAGTATTGCAGCTATTTTTATAAATTTCAACAAACTTTAATTATTTTACCGAAGTCCTTGCTGTTACAGGCTCCTTTGCTGTTGAACATCGAGCAAAACCTAAAGATATCATTAAGAAACAACTGTTTTTCCATCTTTATGATATGGAAAGTCAAGAAAATCTAAAATTGCGATCTCGCTCGTTAGTCTAAAATAACTTAATAAAAATGTCAAAATATAAGTAGAGTAGCTTTTCTGACTTCTGACTTCAACATCAGAAGGAACGCTCGATAATTAATCCGTATATCCGTGTAAAAATCTCTGAGAGAGCCTTCCTGATTGCTTCTAACTTCGTTATTTCTAAAATTTAAAATTGTACAGCCATGTCCCAAAAAAATGAAACCGCTGTTCTGGTATTATCGCTCCTAATTACGATCGGGCTAGCCGGCGCAGGTATTTGGTGGCTGACAAGCCGAGGCGGCATCAATCTCGGAGGTTTATCACCCCAAAATCCTACATTTTCCAAGTCTCCCACGGGAAATTCCCCGCAATCAGAGCAGGCAATTGGGCAGCGTCTGAGTGCCGGACAAAAACTGTTAATTCCAGAGCAAGCAACAACAACCAAACAAGCAGCAGTACAGGCGATCGCATCTGGCAACTATAACGCAGCTATTTCCGACTTACAAGCTTCGCTGAAAACCAATCGCAACGATCCCGAAGCACTAATTTACCTCAACAACGCCCGCATCGGCGATCGCAAATCCTACACAATTGCCGCCGCAGTTCCCATTGGCGGCGATATCAATGCTGCTCTAGAAATTATGCGGGGGGTAGCTCAAGCTCAAAATGAAATCAACCAAAGCGGCGGCATTAGCGGTACTCCCTTAAAAGTGTTAATTGCTAACGATGACGACAACCCAGAAATGGCGGCACAAATTGCCAGCGCGTTAGCAAATAACTCGGAAGTTTTAGGAGTAATCGGACATTTTGGTTCAGATACGACGCTAGCAGCCAGCAAGATTTACCAGCAAAAACAATTAGTAGCAATTTCTCCCACAAGTACGTCTGTGCAGCTCTCAGGATCTGCCAAAAATATATTTCGGACTGTGCCGAGCGATCGGTTTGCGGCTAATGCTCTTTCCCGCTATATGGTGGGAAAATTGCAAAAGCAAAAAGCTGCTGTAGTTTTCAATTCTGCCAGCAGTTACAGCAAATCTTTAAGAGATGAATTCACCACTGCTCTTTACGGAGATGGAGGACAAATCGTATCCGAATTTGACTTTGCTAAGGGCAATTTTAATGCAGCCGATAGCGTTAAAAGTGCGATCGCCCAAGGAGCAGAAGTGATTATGTTAGCATCCAATTCAGCCACGATCGACCAAGCTTTGCAAGTAGTGCAAGTAAACGCCAAACGGCTGCCGTTACTAGCAGGAGACGGTGCTTATACTGCTAAAACACTGCAAATCGGTGGCGCAGGAGCAACAGATATGGTGCTGGCTGTTCCTTGGCACATTCTTGCAGATCCGCAGTCAAACTTTCCCCAAACATCCAAACAACTTTGGAATGCTGAAGTAAGTTGGCGCACAGCTTTAGCCTACGATGCGGCGATCGCGTTAATTGCCGGTTTAGGGCGCAATCCGACTCGTACAGGCATTCAACAAGCTTTATCGGCGTCAGATTTTTCCGCAAATGGAGCATCCGGCCCGATTCGGTTTTTACCTTCGGGCGATCGCAATCGCGCAGTTCAGTTAGTAACTGTTAAACCCGGAAATCGCACGAGTTACGGTTACGATTTTGTGCCAATATCCGGTTTGTAAACTATTTGCGATCGCCAAATGTAGGTTATAATATTCATTGGTAAGTTCTAGGGCTGGTCAAGCAAAAATACTTACAATATGAGTAGTGATCTGCAACTAGAAAACTTTTATGGTAAAAGATCGGTTTCATGGTGTTGTTAAGACAGGTTTAGAAAAGCAAGGTTGGCAGATTACGGCAGATCCCTATGAAATTAATGTTGATGATGTAGATTTTGAGATTGATTTAGCGGCGGAACAACTGTTAGCCGCCCAGCGAGATCATCAGAAAATAGCTGTAGAAGTTAAAAGTTTCATTAGCCCATCCAATGTTTCAGATTTTCATACTGCATTGGGACAATTTCTCAATTATCGCGATGCGCTTGAAATGATTGAACCCGATCGCCGCCTCTATCTAGCGGTGCGAGTGCCAATTTATGAAAGTTTTTTTCAACGACGGTTTATTGTGGCTGCGGTTCAGCGATATCAACTACGATTGATGATTTATGATGTGCAACAGGAGGTTATTGTTCAATGGCTATAGAGCAATATCGGCAATACATTCGTCATCTTCTTTCAGAACGGCGAGATCGCATTTCGATACAACGCAACGCGCAAGAATACGAAGTGCAAACCCTTTTTGATACTGAGCAAGATCATTATCAACTTCTGTATGTTGGTTGGCGTGGAAATAGACGCGATTTTGGCTGTATTCTGCATCTTGATATCAAGGGTGGAAAAATTTGGATTCAGCATGACGGTACTGAAGTCGGAATTGCGAACCAACTCGTCGAACTGGGAGTGCCTAAAGAAGATATTGTTTTAGCATTCCATGAACCCGATGTACGCCAGTTTACTGATTTTGGCACTGGGGAAGCGATCGCCCTCAGTTTCGGGTAGCTAAATTAGGTGTAACCGATTCGGCGAAGGAGTTATTTCTGCTACATAAGATTGACATAAATATAACTTACGCAAAAAACCCGGTTAATCTGAAAAATCGTGGATCTCTCGCCTGAGAGATTGACGCAGAAACCGGGTTTTTGCCCCTGCATACGTCCAGGAATGATAAATCTCAAATTTTAAATTCATCTCCCCTAAAAATAAGGTATAATATCAAATCCGGTAGCATCGGAATTAATATAACCCGCAATCAGGACACCGCGCCTGGCCGTTTCCCTACAATAAATCTGGCGCGCAAGAAACGGCACTGCCGTGTCCTCTATATCATTCCGGCGCAGCCGGAATTGATATAAGTAGTCAAGCACAATTAATTATATATTTTTTGCCAAAGTCTCGAAAGATATTTGACACTGCAGCGACTAAATTTTCCCATACTTACTTCTGTTTGATTACTACCAAAGTAATGTCATCAAATACTTTTTGCTCGCCGATGTATCGCCGCAGGTCGTCAATAATAGCTTGCTTGATTTCTGCTGCTGACTGTTCCCTGTTAAAGACAACAATTTCAATCAATGGCTCGATACCGTATTCATCTTTATTCATATCAAAAGCTTCGGTAATTCCATCGGTGTAGAGTACGACAACATCCCCGGAATTTAGCTGTATTTCAGTAGTAGCAATGAAATCGGCAATATCTGGTTCCAAGGCGATCGGAAAGCCTAACTCCATGGTATCAATCTGCTCTACTTCGCCACTGGAACGCACGACAATCACCTCTTCGTGCTGTCCGCTCAAACGCAGGATGTTGTCGCCCCGATATTCCAGCAAAGAAAGGCTCATACTTTTACCGCAATTCATGCGTTCTACGTTGTCAAAAAGCGTTTGGTTGACTGTCTGCAATAATTTAACTGGGTCGGTTTCATTGTGAACCAACAAAGTGCGAATTGCTGTTTGCGCCATAATCATTAACACGCCGCTTTGTAAACCGTGTCCTGTCACGTCACCGATGCCAATTGTGGCTTTACCGTCATAATTTAGTACGTCGTAGTAGTCGCCACCAACTTCATCAGCAGGTTCCATGAATGCAGCAATTTCTAGCCCTTCAATTGACTCTAATTCCTGCTGTTGAGGCAAAATCATTTGTTGCAGGCGGCGGGTTACGTCTAGTTCGGCACTCATGCGAAGGTTTTCTACTTTTAGCCGTTCGTTCAAACTCAATATTTCTGCATTAGCTTGGGCTAATTGTGCGGTGCGATCTTTTACTTTTTGCTCTAAAGTTCGGTTGTAATCTTCTAATTTATCGTAGAGGCTTGCATTTTCAATCGAGATCGCAGCTTGAGCGGCAATGATTTTTAAAGTTTCGACTCTTTCCGAGGTAAATGCGCCGATCGCCAAATTATTTTCTAAGTAGAGAATTCCACCTAGTTTGCCTTGATTGAGTAGGGGAGTGCAGAGGATCGATTTGGGCTGAGTAGCGGTAATGTAAGAGTCGCGGGTAAATTGTCCTTCATCGGTGGCGTTATTTAATACTACATTTTCGTGGCTGCGAGCGACGTAGTTAACTATGGCGGTTGATAGCAGGGGAATTCCAGTTGCAGGATCTACAGAATCTACGGGAATGGATTGCATAATGGTAATGCGATCGCATTCTAATGCTGCTTCCGCTTCAATCGCCCAATTCCCGCCTTTATCCAGAATGAGAAAACCTTTTTGGGCGCCTGCGTTTTCGATCGCAGTTTGCATCACCTGGTTTAACAATTGTTCGAGAACGATTTCACCGGAAATAGCATGGGATGCTTTCATTACTGCGGCAAAGTCTAGCGCTTCGCCGGAATTGCTACCAGTTGTGGTGATTGGATTGATGATATTATTTTCAGTATCTGTTCGGGTTGAACTAAGCGACTGAAGGGCTAAAAATTGCGGGTATCGCGATTCCAAATCTTTGACTTTAGCTACAGCCCCCCAGCGCTGATAAGCATAGTGGGCATCTTGCAAGTAGTGACGGGCAACATGATTTTGGTTTCTAGCTAAATAAAACCTGCCTGCTAGTTCGTAAGCGAGGGCTTCTTCGTTGAGATACTCGTTTTCGCGGGCTAAGATGATGGCTTTATCGTAATATTCTCTGGCATCTTTATCGTTGCCCAATACGCGCTCGCGTTCCGCTTCGACTAGATAGAATTTGTGCAGGTAATTCATGGGAGCCTGCTTTGCCCATGTTTCCATTTTTTCTTGTTTAGCAGCAACCTTTGTCAGGATTTCTTCTCTTGCCGTTTCTGAGGAATTAGGATATAGCGCCAGTCGGGCTAACATATCATATAAATAGACAACAGGGAGAATAAAAAACGAAGTGGCATTAGCTGAGTATTCTTCAAAGTGGTCTGCATTCTCCACAGCTTTCTGAAATTCCTCGAAAAGATAACAGAGGATAACTTTATGGGAATAAGCGTGCATGAGCGCAGTTCGATCGCCACTTTCTAGATGAACTGGTATCATCTTTTGTTCATCGTATACTTCACCAATCAAATAGCACTGATTTTCTACTTGTTCCGCCAAGTTCAGGATCGCCTGCATATAGATTTTAGCCCAATGAATGTATGCTTCCTGTTTAGTTTGATAGGCAACTTCAAGGGCTTTCGCCGTCTCTTTCTTGGCATCGGTCAGATCCACACCGCTGAGGTACAAAGCGTAAGCATAGCCTTGCCTAACACTAGCAGCATATTCAAGATCTCCTGTTTCTATCGCACATTGATAAGCTTCCATGCAAAAAGAAGACGTGTCTCTGAGCGGTTCATTCCAATGCTTGATAAATCCCATATATATTACATAAATTCTTGCTTTGAATGTTTTATCTTTGAATCGTTCTAGTAAGTTCAAAGCAAGTTTTCCAAACTGATAGCCAGCGTCAAGCTCTCCTGACGAGCAGAGGATCAGCCCGTAACCCACGTATGGATAAGCAGAGCTAGCAGCATTACCATACTGAATCGATAAATTCACCTGTCGGCACCAAATTAACAAGCTCAGTTGATTAATTGCTATGAACGCAGGACTCATCAAGTAGTTCATCACCCGCATAGCTGCTAGTTTATACGGGTCGGTCATTTGCGTTAAGTCAATTAACTCCTGGGCTTGCCTGCCCGCTAAAGCAGATTTTATCTGCTCCATCTCTCGTGTCAGATCGGATTGGTTCGGTCGTTCCGGTAATTCGACCCCAAGTAATTTCAGAACTTCCAGCCCAATTTGGATCGCCTCTAGGAATTTCATTTGGGCGCAATAAGCTTGCATTTTGATTTCATAGACTTTTACTTTGTCTAACAGCGTTTTGGCTTTTTGCAAAACTACCCCAGCTAAGCGCTCCATTTCATCGTAGTTGGCAATTGTATAAGCTGTTTCTGCTGCTTCTAAATGCAAATCTAAGGTAAGGTTGTACTGCTGCGACCAACTCTTTTTATTTAACAAAGTTAAGCCGATCTGAAGGTAATTGAAAGCGGGTTGGCTAGCTGCTGAAGATTTGGCTTTTTTACCTGCCTGTAAATTTAATCGAGCTAACTCGTATCGCTCTATTTGTCGCTCGATCAGCGCACGACCTTTGTTCAAATGATTGACAATATCAAACAGCTTCTGTGCCAGTTCTTCAGATGGTGTATTTTGGAGTAACAACCTGCCCACGCGCAGATGTACTGACTGTCTATCTGCTTCGGAGATGAGAGAGTAAACTGCTTGTTGAATGCGATCGTGGGCAAATTTGTATTCTGCAACTAACCGATCGGACAAACCTGCTACATCAAGTTCCGCCAACTGATAGGCATGGCTGAGGGGTATAATTAGACCCGATTGGAGTGCTGACCGTAAATCTGTTGCTGTTTCTTGGAGAGATTTTTCGTAGATAATCGCCAGTGTTTTCAAGTCAAACTGATTTCCTACGCAAGCTGCTAATTTTAAGACTGCCTGAGTTGCTGTCGGGAGTTTTTTTACATTTTTGCTCGTTAGTTCTAAAACGTTATCTGTAAGCGGTTGCGCTTTGATTTGTTTTAAGTCCCACTGCCATTTCTGAGATTCGTAGTTAAAATACAACCATGCTTCAGAATGCAGTGATTTTAAGAATTCATTGATAAAAAACGGATTGCCACCAGTTTTTTGCTGGAGCAACTCGGCAAGTGGCTTAGCATTTTTTGATTCCGCAAAAAGCGTATCAACTAAAAGTTGCGTAATATCGGTTAACGCTAAAGGTGCCAGCAATATTTTATTAATGGTTGTTACTTTTGCTTTGGCAATACTTTCCAAAATTTGAGTTAGCGGATGCGCCTCGGTTACTTCATTATCGCGATAGGCGCCCATGAGAAATAGATATTTATTATCTGCTACTGTCATCAGCAGTTGAATTAATTCCAGCGAGGCTATATCTGCCCACTGTAAGTCGTCTAAGAAAATTACTAATGGATGTTCGGGCTGAGTAAATGTCTTAATAAATTTTTGAAAAACCAGATTAAAGCGATTCCTCTGTTCTGCTGGAGGCATATCTGGTAGGGGTGCTTGCGAACCAATAATTAGTTCTACTTCAGGAATAACTTCAATGATTACCCCTCCAGCTTCCCCTAATTCTGCTTGGAGTTTCTCTCGCCACTTGCTAATTTCTGCATCGCTTTCTGTTAGTAACTGCCGTACTAACGAACGAAATGCCTGAATTAAGGATGCGTAGGGAGTATCTCGTTGAAACTGGTCAAACTTACCAGAAATAAAATAACCGCGTTGGCGAGTCAGCGGCTTATATATCTCTTGTATTAATACTGTTTTTCCAATCCCAGAATATCCAGAAACCAGCATCATTTCACTGGTTCCTTGGCTAACTCGCTCGAAAGCAGCTAATAGGGCAGAAATTTCCCGCTCTCGTCCGTACAGTTTTTGGGGAATTTGAAATCGATCGGAAATATTCTGCCGATCGATTGGGAAAGGGTCAATTTGCTCTTTGCCCTGCCATTGTCTGAGACATTCTTGTAAATCTGCCTTTATTTTATATGCTGATAAGTAGCGTTCCTCAGCATTTTTGGCCATTAATTTCAACACGATCGCTGAAATAATTGGTGGAACTTCTCGTGTGAGTTCGTGCGGTGGGATAGGTTGTTTGGCAATATGAGAATGCACTAATTCCAAAACATCATTCGTGGGGAAAGGTAACTGTCCGGTTAGTAATTCATAAAAAGTTATCCCCAGCGAGTAAAAATCAGTGCGGTAATCGATTGTTCGATTCATGCGACCTGTTTGTTCTGGCGAGATATAAGCCAGCGTTCCTTCTAACACGTTCGGGTTAAGAAAGGTTGGGTTTTCTCGCGACAGGGTTGTGGAAATTCCAAAATCAATTAGCTTCAGCTTACCTGTCTGCTGATTTAAAACAATATTTGATGGGTTAATATCTTTGTGAATAATATACTGCTGGTGAATCTGACCGAGAATGTCAACAATCTCAATTGCCAGGTGGAGAAATTCAGCAATTGTAAATTGCTTCTTAGCGATTATCAGATTGAGGGATTCGCCGCCAAAATCTTCTAACTCAATTACCCACTGATTTTCTAGGTTTTGGAAGCTGTAAACATCTATTACGCCTGGTAAGTTAATGTTTTGGGTTATTTCATACTCTCGCTTAAACCAGGCAATTTTTTCAGGTGAAGGATAGGATTCTTTGAGCATTTTGAGGATAACAGGCCGATTGTCTGCTTGCCGATATCCGCGATAGACTAAGGAGTTACTGCTCTCATGCAGTTTTTCAGTAATTTGGTAATTTTGCATAGTTAGGTTTTTATGACAAAAAACCGCAACAAGTGCGGTTTGAGCTTATGAAATATCAATCCACTTTCTAAAAGTGTAGAAAATTATTAGTGATTTGACATCGATACCGCATCCTCATCAGAGTCAGGTTCGGGTTCTGACGGTGGAGAAGGAGGAAAAGGGTCTGGATCTGGCAACGGATCGGGGCCGGGATCGATTAAAGTTATAGCAAACCGAACTCGTTCCTCTGCAAAAAGTGCGGCAATTTTAGCGTTTTCACCACTCATCATTGCGGTTTGTTCTGCTTCAGATAAACCCACTTCGTCCATTAAGGGACTGGGGTTGTTGAGGAAAGCACTTTGTTTCTTCGTGTCAAGTGCTAAATCTGTTAATAAATCCAATAGGTTATTCATGGGGTATTCTCCTAAATCTCTAAGGTCGTGAACGGCAAAGAAGTAAGCTAATCGTCATTGATTTTTTCGGTTGATTTTCTGGCAACTAAGGATTTCATTAATTGGATCCATAAAATTTTAACACTCTTCCATCATCGTGCAACTCTTTAACTATCTCTATTTTCTCTTTATCTGAAAACACAGGAGTTTGATAAAGCCTTTCTGTAACGTAGTAAGGATTGATGAGGACTGCAAGCTCTAGATAAGGTTTTGCTTTACCAATATTACTTTTGTTTGCCAGAATATGGCTTACTTCACAAAGAAAGAAAAGAATATAACTGCACATCTCTTTCAGTTCAAAGTTTTTCCACAGCCATAATTGAGGGTCTTTTTCAACACCTGATTTAGAGTATTTTATCACATCTTCCAAAATAAGCTCCTTTAATTTATGTCCCTCCTCAGCATGACTATTTATCAATTTCAACTCCTCTATACTAACTGACGGGTCTGGAATATTAATTTGATGTCGCAATATGTTTTTACATTTTTGGCAAAACTCCACTTCTGTATCTTCAAAAAATTGCTCTAATTTTCTTTGAATATTTTTAATGTCATCTGGTTTTAATGAGCCCCCGTCTTCCTTCTTTTGGTTAGCCTCAATTATGGTGAGAATTAGCTTAGCCATCAAGTCACCTGGACTAAGTATCAAAGCTTGTTGGAGAAAAGCGATCGCCCTAACGTAATGCCTTTTTTTCTCATCGCCTGATTGATTCTTGGTCAAATAAAAAGACAGGAAAGCGTGTTCGTAAAGATTTACCCTGCCACTTTTTAAGAATGGAACGGGAGAAGAAGACTGTTGCATAATCTTCATACTCGGAGCTATTACAGCTTCAACTTCCACATCCCAGAATGAATTTTTGTAGTCTTGCTTCAATCTGTAAACTGTCGCTCGCATACCCCATGCCCAAGCGTATGTGGGCATGAGTTCAATCGCTCTGTTAAGGCATTTCAAAGCCTCTTCTGCTTGTTGTTCTATTTTTTCTTTTCCTAAATAATTTTCTAAATTAGGTGGCTGAGATATCGACTCATTAAGGAATTGGATGATACCCTCAGTTATATCCAGGCGATAGGTTGCTCCCAAGTGAGCTAATGCCCACGCATAGTTGCTGCTTTCTTGTTGAGGGTGAAGCGCTTTTCGGAAATGCTCGATCGCCTTTTCAACATATTCTGGCCTTCTGTTATTTTCCGTAATTGCTCGAAGACGATAGGTTTCACCTAGCTGTGCATGAGCCCAGAAATACCGATCGTTTTTGTCGATCGCTTTCTGTAAATAAAGTTCTGCTTTCCCATAATCCATCACATGGTAATAGCTTGCTCCTAAGTGAGCATTAACCCAAGCATTGTCAGGATACATTTGGAGTTGTTCAAAAATCTCGATCGCCTGTTCGTAAGCCCCTGACAAGCGAAGAGTTTCTGCTTGTTGAGCCATCATCATATCGCTGATATCCATCTGCATAAAATTATCCTGAAAAGACACTTGATGTTTAATTACTTGAAATTTGTTTTCTCAAACACTTAACTAGCGAGTAATGCCTGAGTTCTCGGGTCGTCCCGCCAATCCAACCAAGCTGGATCGTGACCGACTAACTCAATGGCTTCATCGTTGATCGGAATAGCTTCTCGCAGATATTCCCATGCTTGTTCGCAGTTACCTGTCAAGATTGCTAAACCGCAGAGTCGGTAGAGAATATCTCCCCGATCGCCCGTTTCCCATTGAGAAAGCAATGCTGTTCGCGAGCGCTCGATTTCGCTTGCTGCTTTGTCCAATCCCTGCCAACGCGCCTTAGATACTGCGATACAGTACAAAGCTGTAGTGTCATCAGCAACCTGTTGCAACCTCTCTTCGCAACAGGCGATCGCCTCAGAATATTGGCCGTCATAGCAAAGCAGTAACCCTTTCTCAATTTGCCAATTTTTCCCCCGCAATATGTTTTCGTCAAGGGCGATCGCTCGATCGAAGTCAATCAAGGATTGCTTGTAGCACTTCATCAACTCATAGATGCGGCTGCGATAAGCGATCGCCCAAACATAATCCGGCTGACGCTCAATTGCTCGATCCAAGTCAGCCAGCGCCTTTGGGTAATATGCTTCTCCCAGAAAGCGGTAGGTTACGCCTCGGTGAGCGATCGCCCAATTATAATCAGGGTTCAGTTCAATAGCGCGGTTAAAATCTGCTAGAGCCTCCTCATAGCGTTTCATCAAATAATAGGTTTCGCCCCGGTGTGCGATCGCCCAAGCATTGTTAGGTTCCAACTCGAGCGATCGGTTGAAATCGTCTAAAGCTGCTTCAAAATGTCCCGTCAGCCGATGAGTTTCACCCCGATGAGCCAGAGCCTTAGCATCGTCAGGGTTTTGTTCTATATAAAGCGACATTACCACATTTTTTCTCCTCTAACACATACACTTTTTATCTGCTGAACAAAAAGTGTAGTTTTTACTACATTCTCTTGGCGAAATACCTTAAGTTTCTTTAACAAAAGACATACCCAACCGCGCCATCATTTCACTGTCTACAGGTGCAGGCGCTTGAGGCGGAACATAAAGTGTCGAAACTAGAGTAACACGAGTCTGAGCCAGTTTTGACAGAGGAATATGCTGGATAACTGGCTCGCAAACCGGGTAATAAACCGCTGCTTCGTAAACAATTACTTCGTGGTCAGAACCATAGTATGTTTCTAACACTTCAGCTAACACAGTTAGACCGCGCAATTGAATCCCTTCTTGATAAAAACCCAGATTGCCGATCGTCGCAATTTGCCACAAAATTAAAGCACTGGTCGGGTCAAATTTCCGCCTCCGAATCAGAAAATCTGTGGCCTCAAAACTTTGACATCCGTGGCGTCCTGGGTCAAGACCCAAATCAGCAAATAAGCAATCTTCCGCTGAAATTCCTGGTAACATTTGCGCCCTAAAACCTTCACGACGCGCCTGTTTAATCGCTTCATGGGTGGGGTAAGCGAAAACACCGGGATGACCGTAAAAAACAGCACAAACATTCAACCCCTGACGAACTTCAGCCAAAATGCGATCGACCATTTCTCGATAAGTTTCTCTACGCCGCTGATTGTTGGTATTGTAAGGTAAGGCTTCTGCGGTGGGATTGAGTGTCTGTAGCCATTTAGCAGTAACAGGATCGGCTACGGCGAACAGAACTTTGTCAGCTTGCTCGATCCACGCCTTCGCTGCTAAGGTCAGATGACCAACTAATTGAATTCCCGTCCCGACAACAGTTAAAGATCCCGTTTTCAAATGTAACTTCCTCCAAGCGATCGCAAAATGTGTTTCAGTTATGGTAGTAACGCAAATTGCTAGTTATATAATTAAAGCTGCTAAGAGGTAAAAAGTCGATCGTCAAATTGCGATAGGCAAAACAAGCGATCGATATCGTCTCAAACTAACACTAAAAGTTTGGTTGTTGAGAGTAGCAAATACTGCTCGAAGTACATCTTGCAGCTAACCTGACTGCCAAATAACTCATCCCAATATTTTGCTATTTGATTGCCCAGTTGCAAACCCAAACCGACGTTGGCGCAGAACCACCGCAAGAATTTTTCCAAATCTTGAAAACTTTTTCTATTTGCTAACTGAAAATGTATAAATATTTTTGCAAGATTACTTAAAAGATATGAGGTAAGGTGATCTAAAAATCCATCAACCTTCATCTGCTGATATCTGCCGTGAAAAATTCCCAACTAGGAGAAATTTGCTCTAAAGTTGCGAAACTCCGATCGGCCTAACTGACCTCTTCCTCTCAAAAACAGCCCTTGGTTTCAAAGCAATTCTCAACAACAGCCACAGCGATCGCCATTCTCCGGGAGTTTCCTGCCGCTTCCACTGGCCCGGGCGACAGTACAGCATTTCGATCAAACAGCGGTGCTGGCTAATATTCAGGCGATCGAACGCAATTCGCACCGTGGGAAATTCCGCAAAATTGCACCCTGCTGCATCATTAAAACTCGAATCTAACTGAGATTTATCCCTCACCAGCTCAATCTTAGCCACAGGAATAAAACAGTTCTCTTCCATAATTTCCAGAGTCGCCGAATCGCAATCAATCAAACCTTTGGCCAAACGACCCTCAGTGCCGAACTCAACAACAGACGGCGCTAGCGATCTCCTTGCTTTGACTGCCGCACTGCAAGGGAGCGCGTTTATTTTACCCTGCGATAAAATTGTCTGAACGGCATATTTTGGCAAAATCTCTACTGGCGTCAAACTCTCTTTACTGCCCTTACCTTTCACCGCAAAGCTTGGCCACTGAGTCAGAGCAACTTCAGCGCCACTTTCCGAAATTACAGTGGTTATACCCCAAAAACTTTTACCGCCAATATTTAATTGTACAACCCTGCGTAAATTGAACCATTCGTAAATGTCCGGCTTAGGAATATCCACCAAAATTAGTAATGCAATCCCGATCATCAGCAGGTTGTAAGCGCTCCAAATCCATCCCAAACTCATTCCTTTTGACAAACAATGTGCACTTTCTGATATTGACTGTACGCTGCACAAATTTTTAACTAAATTAACGTTTAAATTGTGCCATAAACTGAAGGCTGTAGCTGCGAACAAGACAATCAAAGGCCATCCCAAATTCCAGTTAAAACTAAAGCGATCGCTCGCAATTCCTTTCGGCGTCACCTGAAACCCTTTCCCAAAGGGATTCAGCATGGAACTCACGACAGTCACCGCTAAAGGAATACACTGGACGAACGAATAAATATCGGAAAGCAAAGCCGATCCCGATCTGCGGTTCAGCCAAGAAAACACAGTAAGTTGTACCAAATAGTAAGGCACGAAAAAGTACAGCAATTCCCGCGCACTTGCCCGCAAAGGAATTATGCCGAAAAACGAATAAGCTAAAGGTATCAACAGATATAAAACCCTGGTTAAACTGGTAAACCAGTGCAGCAATCCTTCCAAATGAGACAGCCTTTGTACGAATCTGAGACCGCGAATTGTTAAAGGATTGGAATCAATAAAAAATGCCTGAAGCGTTCCTCTAGCCCAGCGTAGCCTTTGATTTAGATGAGCCTCTATATTTTCAGCCGCCAAACCAGCACTCAATTTTTCATCTAAATAAACTAAGCGATATCCGGTTGCTGACAGCCGAATTCCAGTAAAATAATCTTCGCAGATTGAATCTGTGACCAAGCCTCCCGCTGCTTCTAAAGCGCTCCGCCTAACTACAAAAGATGTACCGCAACAAACCACGCTGTCGGCGCTGTCTTTGATGATTTCAATTTGCCTGTAAAATATTTCTTCTTCCGGCGCGAGCACATTTTCTAAACCTAAATTGCGGGAGATTGGGTCGTGGTTGTAAAAGCTTTGCGGTGTTTGAACGAGGGCGATTTCGGGATTTTGAAAAAATCCCACTGTTCGAGTTAAAAAGTTTTTAGTGGGAATAAAATCTGCATCGAAAACTACAATTAGTTCTCCATTAGTTAGGGCTGTGGCATGATTGATGTTTCCAGCTTTGGCGTGAATATTATCGGGTCTGGTTATATACTCGCATCCCAGTTCTTTTGCCAGCAATTTGATTTCAGGGCGTTTGGTATCGTCGAGTAAATATACTTTTTTGTTGGCGTAATCTAAAGCTTGACAGCCGATTACAGTGCGCCGTAAAATAAAAGCCGGTTCGTTGTAAGTTGGAATAAAAATATCTACTGCCGGGGCGAAGTTTCCAGCTTCAACTGCAACTGCCATGCGATCGGCTTCTCGACGCCGGTCTTTCATTCTCAGCATTAAATACAGTTGAATACTGGTGTTAAAAACCATTACCATTTCTAGGAAAAACAGCCCCAAACTAAAGATACCGTTGAGGGGGTCGGTTAAATTTAGAGTAGCGAGCGATCGCCACAAAACGTAGCGAATGGTTAAAGCTAGAACTATTGCAACTACCACAGCGCGCGACCATTTCTGCGGTTGAGGCGAAATTTTAATTGCAGCTAAAGCGGCCGAAACCAGCACAAAAGTCGGCACTAACAAATACATCTTGCTCGTAGCAGGCACTTGCAGCAACACAGGCGGGTTTTGCTGCCAAGTGTTGATTGTGGCAAAAATACCGCTGACTGTACCTTCATTGGCAAACCAGGCTCCGGCGATCGCACCTGCGAAAGCAAGAGCACCCAACACGACTAGCGTTGCCGCCGGCACCCGCGAAATTCGCCAAAAGCGGGGTTTCAAGTCTTGAAGGTCAAATCTTGAATTTGTCATAAAATATATTTAAAATTCCCGATTGTACCTGCAACAGTCCGGGTTTCCTGCTGTCCACTTTTTAATCCTGTTAAAAATTCCGAGACACCCCAATGATTGTATTTACATTTTTTAACATTGCGATCCTTGTATGATAGTTGATTTTGCTTGCTAGTGGCAAACCGATCGGCGGGTTCAATCCGGGCAAAGTATAACAGATATTGAAGGAAGTTCGGCAACGGATTCGCTTTCTTCGGAGGTAACGGATGTCAGGAAGAAGTCCGAGAGAAAAAGCAAGAAGGCTTTAAAAAAGCGATCTAGGATAGAAGTCAGAAGCAATCGAACGCGCGGTGGCTATAACAGCAACATATCCTTGATATTATGTGCGATCGAACAACCGCAATAAAATTCGTTTGTAGTGAGGACAGAGAATCCTCATAAAACTACTAGGAGTGTCAACGTGTATACAAATCAAATAGGATCGCTATCAAAGTATAGCAATCCATATAGTTTAACAATTCGACTAATTTGACATCTAACTAAAGGTAGATAAATTTTATATTAATTTTAAAAAATTACCGCAATCCCAGCACAAAAACCCAGTCATCAAACAATTAATCAGAAACTGCTAATTCCGAGATTGCATAGCGGGCAACAGCCAAACTAACTCTCGCCTGTTCTATTTCCGACAATTGGGCCCAAGGTCTTTTAGTCGCCACGACCAATTCCACCCCTTCCGAATCAACATCTCGCATGGCATAAGCCAAAGGACGTGCCAACACCTGCAAATCTTCCTCACCCCACTGAGGCAAAATATCTAACACGCACTCTACCATTTGGTCAGCTAAAGATTGATACTTAACAGTTGCGTTTTGTACGCTTTGAGCGATGCTGGCCAGAAAAGCTTGAGGAACGCGAGTAAATTTTTCGCGCAAAGACTTTTGCAGAGCAGTCGTCAGCCAAACTTGTTCTAATTGCGAAAATAAAACTTGCGACTTCAGGGCAATATCGCTGTCGCTGAAGGAATCAGACAGCGCAAATTCCTGCTCTGCGGCACTCAAATAAGATTCTGATTCAAGCTGTGCAGGATTCCAGGGATAAGCAACATCAGCCTGAACTATTGTGGCGAGAAGTTCCATCTGGGCTTGAGTTTGTGAGTCGCGAAAATATTCAGAATCAGGAGATTGAGTAGCCATGATGTAATACCTCAGGGGGAAAAGGAAAATTATAGAAGGGGGACTGTGCCAAGAGCTAGTTGCGAGCTATCAGTGGTAAGTAACTCTTTTAAATTAAGACTGGAGATTCAACGCCCAGAACTTTGCTGTGCCGCTCGCCCCTCGCCTTCATTAGCTACACCCGCATCTTAATTCGTTCCGCAATCAGTCTCACTGTAGCCCGAAGTTTTTGGAACCTCAATAGTGAACTCAAAAATCTGACCTTGAGAACTGCCAAATTTTAGCTGAGTGCCGCTGCGCAGCAGCAATTCTTGGTGGTGAACTCTCTGCCATCCCTCAGGCCCCAAAACTAGAGTCCCGTAGCGAGAAAAATCCCGCAGGAAGTAGCTAGGTTCTTCCCGGCTATCTCCGATACTGTTTCTGCAGAAAATCTCGGCGTGTTTTTGAGAAACCCACTGTTCTCGAATCACTACGTCGTTTTCTTCCCAGCGTCCGACTCGAACCATACCCGCGCGAATCGGCCAAACCTGATTGGTCGATTCGGTGGATTTGGCATTTGGTCGATCGCGCCCCCGCAAATAAGCACAAGACGGCAACCGTCCCAGCCAAGTAGAAGAATTTAAAGGCAATTCAGTTTTTAGGTCATCAACCAGCTCAGTTAGCTGACCGTCAAACTCAGGGTGCATATACAGCACCGGCAGCGTCCAAGCCGGTTGATTGAACTTGTAGAGCGTCAGTAACTGCTGTCTGGCGACGGCGACTGCCCGATCGACCGACATCCGTCCGGCCAAAGCTTGGGCAAAAGTTTGGATAAAACTCAGGGCCTCGCGATCGGCGATCGAGTCCCGCATCCCCAACACCGCAGGCACCCCGTGATGGATCAGTACCTCAGCCAAACTGCTGCGGGCGATCGCCTGTTGCTGGCCGTTAGTTGAGTGCAGCATCTCCACCGCCGGCTGAGCTCCCCAGCAGGCATTAAAAACCGCCAGAGTCACGCGGCACCGAACTAAAACCTGAGCCAGTTCAGTACCGTTAATCGCGGTTTCCGGCCCCAAAAACAGCAAGCCGCCATCGGGGCCCGGTATCCCGTGGCCGGCGTAAAACAGAATATTGTAAGCTTGCGTTTCCAGCCGAGAAATGAGTTCCGCCGGAGTAGGTTCGATCAGAGTATCGACGCGAGTCGGAACGCTGATGTCAGAATATTTGCCGCTGTCGTCGGTTTGAAAAGCACTTTCCAGAACACCAGCTAGGGCGAGTGCTTCTTCTCCCAACTGCAAATGACCGTTATTGCTGGAAAATAGAGAATTAGCACCGCGGCCGGGTTCTGCTTGTCCCAAAACTAGCAAAATGTTGAGCGACTCCGCAGGCTGCAGGGGTGGCAAAGGTTCAACATTGCTGGTAGTGCGGCTGAACAGCAGTTGCTGCGACAGAGAAATTGCCGGTTGACCTGCTTGAGGCTGCATAATTTCCCAAGGCAAAGCAATTAAATACGGTTCGCGCAAATCTACGCGCACTCGCAGGGGTAGATTTTGCCCGATCGCGATACCTTTACTTTCCTGGAGACTACCTTGAATCGGCCCTTCAAACAGCCACTGCCAAAGATTAATCCCCAAATGCTGCATCAGGCGACTGCTGTAGCTGGCCGGTGGCGGCGGCGGATTCTGCTCCCCCCTGTCGCCCCACCCCGCTTGACCGAGGTGGATCGGCACAGAGGGCGCCGGTGGAGGTAGCTGTAGGGAGTGAGGGGTTCGTTGTTCAGTTTGTGCCAGTATATTCTGGCTGTTTTCCGGCGAGAATATACTGGCATCTGGATTTAGGGGCAATTCGTGAATTGTCCCGGAGGGCGAAAACATTTCCTGCCAAGCTTTCCATGATTGGGATAGGGTATCGGGCCACATACAGTCGTGGTGAACGTACCCGCTGGGATAAGGAGCTTGTAGAACCCAAGTGGCAAAATGGTTTGCCCCAGCGGTTCTCAGGCGAGCGATCGCTATACTGAGGCAAGGACTTTCAGGGCGCGCCATTCACAACTACCGACTCTGGATATAGGGTTGGATTGAGTTTCTCTATTAGTAGTTTATCGGGTTTGGGGTGTGATGGAGTGCGCGAGATTGCTTTGGGAGTTATTACTTTTACTTAGTGCCCAAAAATTTATCTAAATTCGGTACATCTACCCAAGTTCCCGTAGCGTTCGACTCCTGGGTCAAATCCATCAACAACTGCGAGTAAACCCCTTCTCTGAGCGAGGGTATCAACGATTTACCTGCATCTATTGCTTCTACCCACCTATCTACTACTCGAATAAACGGTGCAATTCTCCCGTCTGGATAAACTTGAGGAAACTCCAATCTTTGAGGAATTTTGATTTCAGCTAAAGGTTCTCCACCTTGGGAACCCCACAAGCGAAATCCGTGTACGTAATCTTGCTGGTTGTCGCTTCCCAACACCAACGTACCCTTACTCCCGTATATTTCCACCCAGTGTCCCCGCCCTTGATAAGTAACAGAACTCAAACAAACCTGACAAGGCGTTCCCCCGGCTACTTCCAACATCAACGTGCAAGAATCATCTGCATCAACTAATTTTAAATTTCCCGAATCATTCGGATCGGGCCGCGCCGAAATGCCTGTAATCAAGTGCGCCGAAAGCCTCTGCGGCGAGCCGAACAGCCAGCTAATATAATCAAAAACGTGAGAACCCGTCGCGCCCAAAACTCCGCCGCCACGCTCTTTTTGCGCGTACCAATTCCAGGGGCGAGTCGCATCAGCACGGCTCGACACCAGCCAATCAACCTTAATTAAACGCTTTTCTCCCACATATCCTGCTGCCAATAATTCTGCTAGCATTTGCCATGCGGGGATGAATCGAAATTCAAAGTCCATTGTGGCAATTGCTCTGGCACCACCATTTTTTAAATCGGTTTGAGATTCGCTGTTTGCCAATCGGTAAAGTTCCCTGGCTTCATTCGCTGTCAGGGCTGTGGGTTTTTCTAATAATAAATGCTTGCCTGCTTCCAATACGGTTTTTGCCATTTCATAATGCAAAAATGGCGGCGTGGAAATGCTGGCACCCGCTACTTCTGGGATGGCTACTATATCGGCGATCGAGTCGCAAGCGTAGGGGATATTGTGGCTAGAGGCGATCGCCTTTGCTTTGTCTAAATTCCGGTGGTAAACAGCCACAACCTCTGTCCGGTGATGTGCCTGGAATCCGGGAAGGTGCACTTTTTGACCGAAACCTGTACCGACTACTGCCACGCCAATTTTTGACATAATTTTCTAATTGGGAATTGGGAATTGGGAATTGGGAATTGGGAATTGGGCATCGGGCATTGGTAGCAACTAACAAATAACTAATGAATTCAACATCGGCATGACGCTCGATGATAATTAATCCGTGTATCCGTGTCCAAATCTTTGTCGTGCTTTCCTTCTTCCCTCATCCTTCTTCCTTCTTCCTTCTTCCTTCTTCCTTCTCCACCCATTCAATTACTTGTTTGCCCAAACTAACCCCGTCAAATAAGTCAATTTCTCTGATCCCTGTAGGGCTGGTGACATTAACTTCTGTGAGATAACCGCCAATGATATCAATGCCGACAAAGTACAGTCCGTCCCGTTGCAGCACGGGTTCTAACTGAGTGCAAATTTGCAGTTCGCGATCGGTAATTTCTGTTTTTGCGACTCGGCCGCCGACGGCCATATTGCCGCGAAATTCATTGCCAGTGGGAATACGGTTGATAGCACCGATCGGCTTGCCATCCAACAGTATAATCCGCTTGTCTCCCTCTTTTGCTTCCGGCAGATAAGTCTGAATCATCACTGGAATTTGCCCTTGTTGAGTGCTAATTTCGACCAGGGAGTTGAGATTGCGATCGTCTGCTTCCAAAAATAAAATTCCCTCGCCAGCTTTGCCGCCCAAGGGTTTAAGAACTGCCGCTCCTTTTTTCTCAACAAATTGCCGAATTACTTGCTTGTTTTGAGAAACAATTGTCTCGGGGATCGCTCCCTCAAAATGCAAAGCATACATTTTTTCATTCGCCGCCCGCAATCCTTTGGGACTGTTAACTACCAAAGTTTTAGCAGAATTAATGCCATCTAGAAGGTAAGTAGCGTAGAGGTAAGGAATGTTGACTGGGGGGTCTGTTCGCATAAATACTGCGTCCATTGCTTCGAGAGGCTGCAAAGTAGGCTGTTCCACCTCGTACCAAGCCTCAGCAGCCTCCCAGCGTCCATCTACGACTTTTACAGGGGTGAGTGCTACCCGACTGAGCATTGCCCAGGTTTTGCCGCCGATGACGCTTAGTTCATTGGCTTGAGTCGCCCAGACTTCGTGACCCAACTCTTGAGCTGCCTCCATCAGCGCTACGCTGGTATCGTGTCCTGGAATTAGTCGCGCGAGGGGATCGATGATGAATGCAAATTTCATTGTCAATTAAAATTAAGAATTGGTCGCAGGAAAATTTGGGCTGACTGAAAATTCGACAGGGAATGCCTCATTTGGCTGCTAGCAGCGGGTCTAGCTGGCCTAGAGCATCAAGTTTGTGCATTTCGTCGCAGCCACCTATGTGTTGGTCGTTAATGAATATTTGTGGCAGGCTGCGGCCTCCGTTGGCTCGATCGGTCATTTGAGCTCGTGCTGCTTCATCTCCGTCGATCGCGTACTCTGTAAAATCCACCCCTTTTCGCTTCAGCAGTGCTTTTGCACGAATGCAAAACGGGCAGGTTCTCCAAGTGTAAATTTCTATTTTAGGGGTCATCGGACGAGCAAATAATAACTATATTTTTTAATTGTAATCTTAACCAATCTTATTTTAATTTTTTAATAGTTGCAGCAAGCAAGCTGTAAAGTTATTATTTATACAATTTCTTTAATTTTAGCCTAAAAATAAAAAAAACACCCGCGCTTGAAAAAACGGAGAGAGTTTGAAAACAAGCAGCAGGTTGGGCCTGCCTACCGTTGCTGACCAACCTGCTTGTTTCGTCTTCTGCCGGAACAGATGATTCCTGCGCCTGTCACCATGAGTCCTACCACCATACCGGGTTCAGGGATAGTAGCTCTTGGCGGCTTGGACGTGGAGGTGGTGTATATGTTTCCCAAGTCCCCCGCGGCGGGCGCCGTTAGTGGTGGTTCGGTTTCGGGTACTTCCTGTACCGGGTCTGCTGGTGGTGATTCAACTACCTGCTCTTGCGGTACCGGGTCTGCTATGACTACTGGTGGTGATTCAACTACCTGCTCTTGCGGTACCGGGTCTGCTATGACTGCTGGTGGTGATTCAACTACCTGCTCTTGCTGCACCGGGTCTGCTATGACTGCTGGTGGTGATTCAACTACCTGCTCTTGCTGCACCGGGTCTCGCAGGGATCCTGGTGATGATGAGGTTGTTGCTGATTGCTCGCTGCTTGCCTCGGCTTTGGCGCACTCACTTGAAAAGTTTCCGGGCCCGCACACATCTACTGCTGAAGCCGGAGGGGCAGCAGCTAGATAGTAAAACGCTGTTGCCATTGTGGCAGAGAGTCCAATTCCTAGTTTTGCCAGTGGCGTAAACATAACTATTTAGTTAAACAGTGGTAAAATCTGAAAATAGAAATAGTCCTAGAGATTAGCGCTGCACGACGGGCAAGGATTTTACAGTTCTTACAATAAATGGATGTTTTCTTTCGCGAGCGCCTGTAAAAGATAGTATAGCGCTTGAGGTGACCGCCCAAACACTTTAAGAATATTATTCTCTTTCACCTTGACCTCGCGTACCGTGGTTTGCACTAGGAAGTGGTTTGCACAGAGTGAAGCAACATCTTTTTGCAACCTCTCAACCAACAGCCGTTACAGCCATTAACAAAGAGTGTTTTTACCTTGACCGCCGCCTCCTGAAATTAATAATTTAACCGAGCGCAAACGAGAGCTGCTGTATTGTACTTTGCAATGCACAATCTGGCTACTCTTCTATAATCTCATGGTTCGACGATATCTGTCCTCAGTATATGTACGTGTATTCCTGACTGTCAACCAGTTAAAAGGAATATTTAAGTATTTACCGAGGGTAGAGGGCGTATTGAATGAGCTGAGCTAGTCGATCGCGGAGACTTTCCATCCCGAGACCTTTGGCGGCAGAAATAAATACGGCTTGAGGAAACTCTTCTCGGGCGAGGGCGAGAGTCTCTCCATCTACAGCATCGATTTTGTTAAAAACTACAAGGGCTGGCCCGGGAGTTACGGGCATATCTGTCAAAATATTCATGACCGATCGAATTTGGCTCTGCCACGCGGGATGCGATAGATCGACAAGGTGCAGCAAAGCATCGGCGTCAGTGACTTCTTCGAGGGTAGCTCGAAAAGCGTCGATCAAGGCGGGGGGCAGTTCCCGAATAAAGCCCACTGTATCTGTGAGGACGATCGACAGCGGTTCCCGAGTGACAGTGCCAGGAATGGTCAACCGTCGCGTTGTGGGGTCGAGAGTGGCAAATAACTGGTCGGCGGCATAAACCTCGGAATTGGTGAGCAGGTTGAGCAGAGTCGATTTACCGGCGTTGGTGTAGCCGACGATCGCCACTGAGGGTACTTCGTGGTGGTGGCGGTTCTGCCGCAGCCGGAAGCGGTGGGCCAGCAGTTGATTTACTTCTTGCTGCAATCGAGAAATGCGTTTGGCGATTGTCCGCCGTTCGGTTTCTAGTTTGGTTTCCCCGGGGCCTCTGGTACCGATGCCGCCGCCCTGTCTCGACATTGCCTGACCGCGACCTCTGAGCCGGGGCAGGGCGTACTCTAGCTGAGCGAGTTCGACTTGCAATTTACCCTCGCTCGATCGAGCTCTTTGGGCAAAGATGTCGAGAATTACCTCTGTTCGATCGACCACGCGAATACCTATCTGAGTTTCCAAGTTCCGTATTTGTGCGGGGGCCAGGTCGCGATCGAATACCACGAGGTTAGCGCTAATCGTCTGAGCGGTGAGGGAAATTTCCTGAACTTTGCCTTCGCCGACGACTGTCTGCGGATTGGGGCGCGATCGTTTTTGGCGCACTGTTTGCAGCACTTGACCCCCAGCGCTTTCAACCAGCCGCGTGATTTCTGCGAGTCCGTCCTCAAAATCCAACTGAGTCATGTGCTGAGTCATTACACCTACCAACAGCACTTTGTCTTGGTCTGCATCGACCTGCTTAGCGACAAACTCTGCTTCAAACTCTGCTTCGAGTCCTTCCACCAAATCCAGAAAGTCTTGGTCGGCGAGTTCGTCCAAATTTAGCGGTTCTGAGATTTTCCAGGGAAAGTTTTGAGTTTTGATTGGTGACTTTTGAATTGAAGGCTCTTCTATTTCATCAGTTGAATCTGGTTCTAACTGAGCGCTCAAGACAGAGAACTCAAAATTTGGCTGGTCTCCCTGGGGTATCAAGTGAGCGAGATAAGTTTCTTGGATGTACCCAGTCGCACCGCCGCCGCGGCGCTGAAATCCTCCGCCGGTCAGTGTCAGCCAAACCAGGGCATCCAAGCGCTGAATTGCCATTGCTGTGAGGGCTGCTTCGCTTGGGGTTTCTGGCTTTAGGTGGGTGGCGATGCAGCGAATGCCGCTGAGGCGACCTCCCCCGTAGCGGGGCAATTCTAAGGGCGCAATCTGCGTTTGGCGGGGTGTACCCACGCCGACGCGAATTACTTGTCCGCGGCGGTTGATGTAGGTGCAGATTGGTTTGTCTATTTCCGTGCTGATGGCCGCGACGCGCTGGGCGAATTCTGCCGTGGTGATGCGATCGCCCGGTAGTCGCTGGTGGTACAGCTTTTCGAGTTGCTTGAGCTGGCTGGACTTTAAACCTTGAAGATTGCCGTAGATGGTTTCGATAACTGTTTCTCCCGATCGATCTGTTTATCTCCTATTTTAATTAACTCAGGGGCGATCGTGTTCGGGTTTTAAGTTGAAATTTACTAAATTTTCTTGCCTCTAGCAGAGGGCGGATTCAGTCTTGTCGAGTCACCAGCGCCGTTGTTTGTCGCTACGGGGCGATCGGGCATTTCACTGCTGCCTTCTAAACTTGCGGTTGTATTCAGTATCTACAGATACAGGAGCTCGCTGAAAAAATTATCGCAACAAAAGTTAACACTTTTTTTCTTGTTTCAAAATCCTCCTTTAGACTTGTGTGTAGCTTGAGCCTACAGGCAGATAGCCAAGCAGAAATTAGGTCGCTACCATGAGAAGCGAAACATTGTTAAGGAATGTAAAAACATGGAAACTCGTCCTACTAACTTGCCTCCTACGGCTAATGCTTACAACGGCAAAGATCGGAATGCCTTTCTGTTTGGCTTCAACCCGCAAGCAGAACTTTGGAACGGTCGCTTAGCGATGATCGGTTTCTTAGCTTATTTGCTTTGGGACGCCGCTGGATATAGCGTTCTGCGCGACATTCTTCACTTTCTGCCTACCTACATTGCTCACTAATGAGTAGCTGTATTTCCTGTCTGGCAGCGTGAGTAAATGCCGCCCTTGCCAGACAGGCTCAAAGTTACAAATGGCAGGGAGTATGGTTTTGTCCCTTTGTATCTTTCGTTACTTTTGAATGGCATTAAAAGACTTCTTGATGTGATTCGATGATTACGGGTGGGGGCGCTGTCGCTGGCGCGGTGAATATTAACACCAACAGATATTTATTGCGTAAAGGCGATCGCCCCTGCTGTATTTTTGGTAAAAAATCTCATCGACCATTTCTGATAGTTTATGAAAAATAGGAGCATCAACCATGATTAACTCAAATTTACTGGCAGTAGTAGAATCCGCTCTGACTGACACAGCATCAGGAACTTGGCAAAAGCCTCTGGTGATGTTTGTCTGCAATATCTTAGCATTGCTAGTTCTCAGCCGCAGAATTTGGTATCCCCACGTCGGGCCGAAAATGCCTTTGCCCTTTCCCTCTCTGTTTAACAATGTTAGCGTACCGGCATTTTTGGCTTGCATGAGCGCCGGTCATTTGCTGGGAGTATTCGCGATTTTGGCGCTGAGTATCGACAAGGCTATCTAGTAGCAATTGCGCGGCTGTTTTGACGATTTCTTGCTGAAATTGGTTGGTTAAATGGCTGACAAAAAATGGCAGGGGTAAGTGAAAAGCACTCACCCCTAATTTTAATTTTATCTAGGGACTGACGCAGAAATCGGTTTTTTTACCATGCACTTACAACTAACGGGGCTTAAATAAATTTCAAGCCCAAACTAGCTTGCTCGACAGCAAATACCTCACCGCTGGCTTATAGCGCACCCACAAATCTATAAGATATAGCTGTTGTCAAAGCTTCTAAGACCTCCGTAAAAGTAGTTAAAAATTGTGATCCCTTAGCAACGACGCCATTCACCCTTCAACTGAATGCCGCTTGAGGATGAAGATTCGTGCAATCCCACAGGAGTCGGAGTGGATTAGCCTTGTGGGCATTGCGGGTTTGAATATGATGCTGACATGAATGTGGCTCTTAATATTGCTGCTTTGGGGGTGTCTGTAAGCCATCCCGAAAGTCCGGGGATGAGTTGTCAACTAGAGGGACAATTGTCTCTATTTCCGATCGCCCAAATCAGAGGCTAAAGCTCCGTGCTTTAGGTCGGAGTAAGCTTACTTTAGGGAATGGGATATAGCCATTTGCGAAATAATTGTGTTAAGCGCGGCATGACCAAATAGGTGAGCAGGATAACAGTCAGACCAGAGATCATCAGAGATATGAGCAAGGCAGGAAGCCCTGATAGTAGCGGTACCAACAAACGATTGAGAATAGAAATGGTAAAAAACACTCCCAACCATGTAACTAACGCCATTTTGTAGCGTGGGGGTGGAGCCTTCATCGATTTATTGGGCAGCGTAAACCAGGTTTCCAATCCGCTCAGAGTTTGGATATCTTCTGGGTTTTCAATCAAAGGCTGCAATCGCTCAATCCACTCTCGCCGAACATCAGATTCCAGCCAGGCCTTGAGATTGTCGTAGCAATCGAACTTGAGAATGACCACGTACTCAGGATGAGCGTGATGCTGGGGTCGAATAGTGTTCACACCCAGATGTCCCTTGAACTTTCGTGCATCTGCGGCGATGCCATGAAACCATGCTTCGTAACCTTGCTCGCGCCCCGGTTTCACGACATGAGAGATCACAGCGGTGACTAGATAGTTTTCTTCACTGGTATTGCTCGCCAACGGTTCTTCCAACATAAAATTTAGAGAATTAACTGAGAGAAAGTTTAATTAAGAAAAACGACCCTAGAGACACCAAATTGCTCGGCAATTTTCGGCAGCACGTCTTGAAACAGAAGGGAGATTAACGAATGCGATCGCGCAGTTTTGGCATGAGAGGAAATGACTAGCGAGATTCAGCAGCTTGTAAGGCAGTTTGGGCATGGGCGAGATCCTGCGTTCGAGCCTCCTCTCCACCCATGAGATTATCAGCAGGGATGACTTCAATATCTGTGATGCCCATAAACCCAAAAATGAGCCGCAGATAGGGTTATTGGAGTTCGTAGGCAGAGTAAGGCGTATCTTTTAATTAGGCTGAAATGGTGAAATAGTTCGGCCCAGACAAAGACTTGCAATCATTGACAAGAGCTATTAAAAACACCCTCTACGTGACTTACAACCAAGTAGTTGTCACCGCTAAGTTCCACGTAAAATTGATAACCTAGCGATGACCATATTAACTCAGTTACACAGGATCTAAATAAACTAGGCGCTTTCTCACTACTTACTGGGAGATCCAGGATTTGCCGTTGCTGCATAGCTGGTCATCAGGTTTTTGTAGTCAGGAATAAACCCTGCTAACAGACTACCCAGTCCTTCAATATCGTTGCGCCAGTCACGATGCAATTCACACACAACGCTAAACCAATTGAGCAACTGAACTCCAGCACGAGACATTCGATCCCAAGCTGCATAACGACAGGCTTCATCGAAGGTTCCAGAGGCATCGGTGACAACAAAAACCTCATAACCTGCCTCTAATGCCGAAAGCGCACAAAAAGTAACACATACATCAGTGACAATTCCGGCAATAATCAATTGCTTCTTGCCTGTTGCTTCTACTGCTTTAACAAAGTCCTCGTTGTCCCAAGCGTTGATTTGTCCGGGACGCGGAATAAAGGGAGCATCTGGAAACTTCTCCTTCAGTTCAGGGATGATGACTCCATTGGGGCCTTGCTCAAAGCTAGTTGTCAAAATTGTAGGCAGGTTGAAAAATTTGGCTGCACTTGCCAGCGCCAGCACATTATTTTTGAAGTCGGCGGCACCAATATCACGCACAAGTGAGAACAGTCCAGTTTGATGATCGACCAGCAAAACCGCAGCATTATTCTTGTCTAGACGGTTGTATTTGAATGTAGACATGAAGTATTTCTCCTATTTTGGTTATGGGTGAATGAGGAATTGCAGGATGGAGTCAAGAATCAGAAAGCCTGGAGTTGTACAACTTAAATGTACTTTTTTATTAAAAGCGAAACGTCTATTTCCTCTAAATGGCTTATGGCGTAACCTGTTGCGGCATGAACTCTGTTTGCAAAATCTTACCAAATTTCACCACTCAAGATCCGCAAGTTAAGCGCTGAGTTAACGCGATCGCCCTAATCTCGACACACGTTACACCAACGCCCCTAACGCTTTCCAGGTCGCTTTTTGAGGATTCGTCAATCCCGCCGGGCCTCGAATATTCATGCCTTCATACAGCCGATCGCCCATCAGCGTTCGGTTACAGCGTCCCGTTGCGACATCCCACACTTTAATGGTGCGAATGATAGGTTAGGTCTTTTGGGCAATGATATAAACATGATTTTGAGGATACTGGTCATATTCGAGATGGCGGCAGGTGCAATGATGGTCAACCAGAATTTGCAGGAAAGTATCTACACCCAAAGTGCTGTAATCAAAGTCTTGACCTTGAAATGCTCCCGAAACCTCGCTGCTTGTATGTCCGCCGCCACAAGTGAACAGGATCACTCCATTGGGTTCAAGCGCATCGCATAGCTTTTGTATCACAGGCGCTTGCTTGTTGATTGGCAGATGAAACGTGCTATCCCACGCTGCAATCAGGCTGTAAAGTTTCGGCGGCAGCCAATCACAAATGTCTTCGCGGTAAAACGTGATTTCTGGATGTAGCCGCTGGGCTAAATCGATCATTTCGCTAGAAATATCAAGTCCTTCAGGCTGAAATCCATGTTTGGATAAACTGTTAATAAAACGTCCGCTGCTTCCACACCCGACATCAAGTGCTGCGTGCTGCTTAGAAGTAAATTCGATCGCCCGTTCTAATTGGGCAATCCCGTAGGTTGAATCTTGATGCTGAGTTTGCCACCATTGGGCAATTTGGTCGTAGCGGGCGGATGTATCATTTGGCTCCATAGAGTGACCTCATAAGTGTCGATCGAGATTTTCAGCGAAATTAAAATCTTTGTCCGCGCTACACGCAGGCTATCCTAATGCCCCTAATGCTGTCAATGAGGTTGCCAGCACCATCCTTGTGACTCCGCGCTTGGCTTTGCCTCCGCAGCTCATCGAGATCAAATTCATCGCTAAGGTTTAGCTACTTCTAAAAACCGGCGTTGCATATTGGCGGGATGATTTTGAATTTTATCAAGGCTGAAAACCCTTATTTTTCTAGCGGGATCTTCAGCCCACCGCACAAGATTTATCCCAAAATTATGCAAAGCCGAAAAGACAAGTGCGATCGTGTCTAGTCGGGCAAATCGAGACAGGCAAGGTTTTGGAGTTGCCAGCCGAAAGGGTCTATTTGGTTGCAGGGTAAACGCATCTAAATTAAGTTGACAAAAAATCATATTTGTGCCTGAGCTAGTATCTGAGAAAACCATTCTTA
>NZ_JAUBQD010000170.1:0-1202 GCF_036701085.1 Microcoleus sp. Pol7_A1 | reverse complement strand
TCATTTTTTTATGGTCACAATCAAGTATTGCATATAATTGTATCACAATCATGATAATGATTTAGGATTGCTATATCATTATGAAATTTATGGCTATGGATTTAGAACAGCATCTTATTATGAAGAACATCAGCTTGAGTTGCAGCTAGATATTAACCAGCATAGTAAAATAGCTTGTATTGAAAGACTTAGTAATGATTTAGATGATTTAGTCCTTGAAAATAATTTTGAAGGCGTTACCTTGATCGAACTTTGTAATAAAACAATGGAATTCAATCCTGCGACTAGAGAACATTATTGTGAATATCTTAAACTCTTAAGAGATGAGAAACAAATAAAAATTTTCAGAAAAAATAAAAAAACAAATTTATATCAAGAAACTCAAAGTAATAATCTTAAAAATTGTGATATAATAACAATGACAAATATAAAACAGTTATCTTTCTTTAACATACTTCATATTCATAAATAACCTTTTAAAGATTAATTAAATTCAATTCGGATGAAAATTATGATTACTGGAACAGAAACAATAGTCAATCCACTCCAAAAGAGTGCTTTAAATAAAAAAAGTCTATGTGACTACGTTGTTAACATAGCATCTGGCTGTCTACATGGATGTACATTTTGTTATGTTCCTTCGACTCCAAGTATTAGAACACAACAAAAAAGATTACATCAAAAAGGAGTAGATAATCCTCAATTAGATTGGGGAAAATATCTTTTTATTAGAGAGGAAATTCCCGAAAAATTAGAAAATGTTTTGGCCAGAAAAAGAAAATGGGAAAATACACCTTCAGGTAAAGGAGTTGTTTTACTTTGTTCCGGCACCGATCTTATCAAAATAAACAAATAGCAGAAATTACTCGTCAAACAATAAAAATTTTACTTAAACATAATAAAAAAATTAGAATTTTAACTCGTGGTTTATTGTGGCAAAAGGATTTAGATATTCTCGTTAATCCTAATATTACATTAGGTATGAGTATTCATTGTATAAATGATGAATTACTCAAAAAGATTGAACCGCGAGCACCTTTATCTTCCGATAGATATAAAGCCTTAGAAAAGGCATATCAGGCTAATTGTCGTTTATATGTAGCAATGGCTCCCACTCCACCTATGAGGGAGCGTGTCACTTTTGCGACAAGTATAAATACTCAAAACAAGTGGGGCAAAGGTTTTGAGCTATTGTTGGCAAA
>NZ_JAUBQD010000169.1:0-1214 GCF_036701085.1 Microcoleus sp. Pol7_A1 | reverse complement strand
TATAGCGATCGCAAATCATTCATAAATCGATCGAGGGTTCGATCGAGCAGTAGTTTCATGAGAATGTTGGCTCAAAATCACCAAACTTGTGTAGCTTGGGAAAGTCAAAGCTTTGCTGCTGTATGGTAAAATTGAAGAACCATTTAACCAAGGAAAAAGAACCGATCCGATTCCCAAATTTTCTCACCCAAGTTTTGGCATGGAGCCAAATATCCTCTACGGGATTCTGCAGGCGGAGCATTGGGAGCAAACAGGACACAAGTCAAAGGCCATTCATCCTTCTGTTTGCCTCGATTAACTTCTTCTAGGTAAGCCTTCATCTCTTTATATTTGTGGTAACTAGCTCCATCCCAAATAATCAAGTGTCTCGCTTCAGGATTTAAGGATTGTAAATCCTTTAAGAAATCGACCGTATTCTCGGAATTTGCAGTCGCATATTCTCGCAGAACGAACTGTTTGGTTAAATAATCGATCGCACCGTAATAAGTTTGTTTTTCTCTCTGATTTACCATCGGTATTTCTATTCTCTCATTGCGCCTTCCCCAAAGATAGCCACAGACATCTCCAAGCGAGAAGGTGACACTCATCAATCAAATACACCACAAGCTTTCTCGACTCTATAGCTTCTCGATGTTCTTCGAGAGTTTCACAAATTTCTTGGTGCTTTTTTTTGACAAGCTCTTCATCACCTTTTGGGTTCTTTTTTTGAGACTTTTTCCAGCTAATTCCCGCCGACTTAAACAGTTGATAGTAGCTGGTTTGAGATTTAAATTCAATCTGATATCGCTCTGCTATATAATTAGCAACAGCAGATATATCCCACTGGTTTTTATTGATTAACCATTGGACAATTTCCTCCCGTTCTTCTGGCTTAAGCTGTCCCTGCGAGCCTTGATGATTTAAGAGCAATCCTTCAATTCCATACAACGCATAATTGATTTTCCACTTACTGATAAATGGAGATGATACTCCCAAAATTGTTTGAATAGTTTCGCGACAGATCCCTTCAATTAGCATCCGAACAGAAGACAGCTCTTTTTAGTTCTCTTGGGTCGGGATTGCCGGCAATAAAATTTTCGAGTTCTAATAAACCTTGGGCTTCATCTTCTCTAAATTTGTCTGAGGATTTCTCTCGGATCATTTTAACTCCTACTTAGATTTACATCCCTCATTATACACGTTCGAGGATTTACAAATCATTTGCGATCGCTATA
>NZ_JAUBQD010000168.1:0-1225 GCF_036701085.1 Microcoleus sp. Pol7_A1 | reverse complement strand
GGGAGCGTGTCACTTTTGCGACAAGTATAAATACTCAAAACAAGTGGGGCAAAGGTTTTGAGCTATTGTTGGCAAAATCGGCGAAAATAATGATGTCTTAATTAGTGGCGATTGAACGATGACTCCCGAACAACAACAGGCGATTCAAACATATGTAGAGGCTATTTCGGCAATCCTGTATGCTGATTGTGACCCGGAATCGTTGAAAACATTAGAAGATATCGAGATCGCGGTTAAAGATAAGGTGTTAACTCATGTGACACCGCAGATCGGAATTTTTTTATCTACTCAGCGAGCGGGACAAAAGCAGGAAGGGTAAAGAGATTAAAAAGTACATTAGGTGATTTAAGCATCACCCAAAAGCAAGCAGATAAACTAGGGTGTGGGAGTGGGAGTAGATTGAGTCCACATTTAGAAAACTGTTGTTTAAGACTGAGTGCTAATGTTGCATATCAAAATGCAGCCAAAGATATTGAATATATAACAGGGATTACGGTTCCAGCGAAGACACAACAAAGATTAGTACATTATCAAAAATTTGAGCAGCCTGTAGCAACAGCAGATATTACCGAGTTAAGTGCAGACGGTGGAAAAGCACGATTGATAAGACCACTCGGAGAAAAATCCGAATGGAAAGACTATAAAGCAATTGTGTCGGAAGCAGGCATAGTAGCCAGTTTCGAGCAAAATGAGATGATCGTTAATTGGGCAAATCAACAGCCACTAGCAAAACCAGTAACTTGTTTAGGTGATGGACATGATGGCGTATGGAATATATTCAAGGAAATTAGTTGTGAACAGGACAGAAGAGAAATTTTGGACTGGTATCATTTGAATGAAAATCTTCAGAAAGTAGGCGGTTCAATTAAGCGATTGAAGCAAGCAGAAAGATATTTATGGAAAGGAAATGTAAAAAGTGCAAAAGCACTATTTACAGAGTTAAAGAAAAAACCAGCAGTTAATTTTTGCAAATATTTAGAAAAGCACCAAGAAAGAATTATTAATTACGAAGTTTTCCAAAGAGATGAAATATGTTCAATTGGCTCTGGCGCAGTAGAATCAGGAATTAAGCAAATAGCTAGACGAATTAAAATATCTGGAGCAAGTTGGAAATCAGAACATATTGGGCAGGTATTGGCTCATAGATGTGCTTACTTAAATGGCTTAATTGGTAAGCGAAGAAATGTTTGAGTATAAATACTCATCGCAAAAGTGACACGCTCCC